>DASSCU010000056.1 GCA_035697485.1 Actinomycetota bacterium | reverse complement strand
GCCGTGGCGTGCACACGCCTGCAGTCCGACACCCATGATCGCCCGGTCGCCGACCGGGATGATGTCCATGTCCTCGCTGGAGAAGTGCCTGCCCGGCGCCTTGGCCACGGCAGCGACCGCTGGGCGACGGGCCCTGGTGACCATCGACGATCTTCACGCCGTCGTTGCGGCACTCGTCGCGGCTTCCAGCTTCTGAGCCACCTCAAGCTGCCCGGTCGGGCAGCCGACGCCGACATCGCGCTCTACGACCACGGCGACAAGGGTTTGTTCGCCTAGCCTTCGGGAAGGTCGACACCGACCGCCCACTCGTTGCCGGGATGTGCGACGACGGGTGTAGCGATCCCCAGGAGCAGGGCGATCGAGACGATCGCAGCAGTCATCGGAACCCGCATGGCGAGACTCCCTTCCGAACCCCGTGGCGGCGGGCTCGCCGATGGTCGGACCCTCAGAGATGTTTCCTTCTCAGTCAATGCCTCGGAGTACCCGAACCCCTCAGCCCTGGTCGCGCATGTGGCGGATGCGCGCGGACAACGACACGAGCAACGCCCGCATCATGTCGGGGTTCTCGTCGAGGAGCCGGTTGAAGTTCCATGCCGGGATCGCGAGCGTGTGAAGATCCGTCTTCGCCACCACGGAGGCCGAGCGTGGTTTCCCGTCGATCAGCGACATCTCTCCGAAGTAGTCGCCCGGGCCCATCGTGCTGACGACCGCCCCGCCCTGTGTGGCGTCGGCCTCGCCGGACAGGATCAGATGGAAACCCACCGCTGAGTGATCCTCTTCGACGATGGTCTTGCCGGCACGGTGGGAGACCTCCTTGGAGATCTCCGCCACCCTGGCGAGCGCCTTGTCGGACATGCCCTGGAACAGCGGCACCCGCTTCAGCGCCTCGATGACCTCGTCCGACATCGTCTCCCCCTTCGGTGCCTTGGGCGGCGAGCATATCGCCGTCGTCATGCGGCCGCGAGCACGGCGCCGGCAACGACGGCACCGATGCCGGCCCACCCGATGGGGCCGGGGTGCTCGCGTGCGAGGAGCACCGCGAACACGACCGAGACCTCGCGCAGCGTCGCGACGCGACCCACCGGCGCGAGCCGGAACGCGAACAGCACGAGGGCGTACGCACCGACGCTGCCGACCGCGATCGCCGCGCCCGGGCGGAGCGACGCACGCAGGCGAGGCACGTCGAACCCGGTCGTGGCCGCCATCAGCACGCCCTCGATCCCGAGCGTGCCGGCGAGGTAGGCGAGCGGTGCGGCCCCCTCGCGGACGGCGCGGGCGTCGACGACGGAGTACGCGGCGATCGTCGCGCCGACGACCAGGGCGAGCCCCGTCGCGGCCAGCGTGCCGCTGCGATGCGAACGGAACGCCAGCAGCCCGAGACCCACCGCGACGAGCGAAGCGGCCACGATGGTGCGCGCCGTGGCCGGCTGGCCCACCACGACCACGGCGGCCAGCGTCGCCATCAACGGCGCGGAGCCCCGACCCACGGGGTAGGTCACCGACAGGTCGCCCCGACGGTACGCGCCGGCGAGCGCGAGTCCGTACAGGGCCTCCGCGACACCGCTGACCACCAGCAGCTCCCAGAGCCCGCTCGGAGGACTCAGCACGAGGAGGGGCATCAGCACGACGCCCGATACCACCCCCGACATCGCCATCGCCGCGACGCGGTCGTCGGCGCCGTGCAGGCGCACGTTCCACAGGGCGTGCAACACCGCCGAGGCGAGCACGAGCCCGACCGCCAGCGGGTCCACGGCGGTTACTCGGGGCGGTGCGAGGGGAACATGATCAGGTCGCGGAGGCTCGGCGCGTCCGTGAGCAGCAGGAGTGTGCGATCGATGCCCATGCCGAGGCCGCCGACCGGTGGCATGCCGTGCTCCAGCGCGCGCAGGAAGTCCTCGTCGAAGGGGTGCACCTCGTCGCCGAACACCTCCTTCATCTGCTGTTGCAGTTCGAACTTCGCCCGCTGCTCGATCGGGTCGGTGAGCTCGCTGAACGCCGTGACGAGCTCGAGGCCGGCCGCGACCAGGTCGAAGTGCTCCGTGAGGCCCGGATCGTCGCGGTGTGGCCGGGCGAGAGGCGAGACCTCACGCGGGAAGTCGCACACGAACGTCGGCTGCTCGATCGTGCCCTCGACGAGCTTCTCGAAGAGCTCCTGCACGATCTTGCCCGGACCCCAGCCCGGCTCCACGGGCACGCCGTGTCGGTCGGCGATGCCACCGAGGTCCGGATGGTCGAGCGCGATCGGCTCGCCGACGGCTTCGCTCACCGAACCGAGGATCGTGATGCGGCGGAACGGCGGCGTGAGGTCGATCGTCCGCCCGCGGACGACGATCTCGAGCGAGTCCGGGTCGCGGCCGACGATCGGGTTCACGGCCCGCGCGCTCTCGGCCAGGAGCGTCTCGCTGAGCTCCATCATCGTGTGGTAGTCGCCGTAGGCCTGGTAGACCTCGAGCATCGTGAACTCGGGGTTGTGGTCGCGATCGATGCCCTCGTTGCGGAAGTTGCGCCCCAGCTCGTACACGCGCTCCACGCCCCCGACCAGCATGCGCTTGAGGTACAGCTCGAGCGAGATGCGCAGCTTCATCGACACGTCGAGCGCATGGTGGTGCGTGGTGAACGGACGGGCGTTCGCGCCGCCGGCGACGGTCTGCAGCATCGGGCCCTCGAACTCGACGAACCCGCGGTCGTCGAGCACCCGACGCATCGTCTTCAGCACCCCCGCGCGCGCGAGGAAATGGCGACGCGGATCGTCGTCGGCGATCAGGTGCAGGTAGCGCCGGCGCTGCTGCAGATCGGGGTCCTGCAGGCCGTGCCACTTCTCGGGCAGGGGCCGCAGCGACTTCGTCAGCATCGACCACCGATCGGCGAAGACGCTCAGCTCGCCCCTGCGCGTCGTGCCCACGCGACCCGTCACCCCGATGATGTCGCCGAGGTCGACCTCGTCGAGCAGCGCGAACAGGTCGGCGGGCAGGTCCGCCTCGCTCGCGACGACCTGCAGGTCGCCCGAGCGATCGCGCACGACCAGGAACTTCAGCTTGCCGATGTCCCGCTTCAGGACGACCCGGCCCGCGATCGTGACCGTGTCGTCGGTGCCGATATCGGCGGCGAGGTCGGGATGCGTGGCGCGAACGTCCGCCGTCGGTGTCGGCTCGCTCACCCCCAGCGCTCGCTCGAGTGTCAGCGCGAACGGCGGCATCCCCGCGTCGGCGAGGCGCGCCATCGACGCGCGCCTGCCGGCGACGATCGCGGCCTCGCGAGATCCGCGTTCCTCGTCGGTCTCGTCCGGCCGCGCCGGCGCCTGGGGGGTCACGTCGTCACTCATCGGCGGTGACCGCGTTCTTCTCGAAGACGAGCCGGAGTCCTTCCAGTGTCAGCCACGGCTCGTGACGATCGATCGTCGTGCAGTGCGGGATGACCACCGGGGCGAGCCCACCGGTCGCGATCGTGGTCGCGCCCGGAAGCCCGGCCTTGATGCGCGTGACGATCGCGTCGACCTCACCTGCGGTTCCGAAGATCAGGCCGGACTGGATCGCCTCGACCGTGCTCGTGCCGACCACGCCGGGCGGCGCCGTCAGCTCGACGCGGGTGAGACGGGCGGTGCGGGAGAACAGGCTCGCCGCGCTCGCCTGCATGCCGGGCGCGATCACGCCTCCGACGAACTCCCCCTTGGCGCTCACGACGTCGAAGTTCGTCGCGGTGCCGAAGTCGACGACGATCGCGGGCCCCGCCGTGAGGGTGAATGCCGCAAGGGCGTTCACCACCCGGTCGGCGCCGACCTCGCGCGGGTTGTCTGTGAGGACCGACACCCCCGTCTTGACGCCGGGCCCGACGATCACCGGCGCGAAGGGAAAGTAGCGCGCCGTCATCTCCCGGATCGTGGCGGTCACGTCGGGCACGACGCTCGCGACGACGAGCCCCGTGACCTGTGACTCGAACGTCATGCCGCGCTGGGCGAGGAACCCGGCGAGCGTGAGCGCGAGCTCGTCGGGGGTGCGTTCGGGGTGAGTCGACAGGCGCCACGTGTGCTCGAGCTCGGCGCCGCGGAACACCCCGAGCACGATCTCGGTGTTGCCGACATCGGCGGCGAGCAGCACGGCTCCGCGACCCCCCTTCCCTCACGACATGAAGCGCAACGACGGTCCATCGTCGCCCACGCGGTCGTGCGCCGACAACCACGACGCGGCCGAAGCGGTCATCCTTCGCCGGGCAGCCGCAGGTTGTCGATCAGTCGAGCCGATGGGAAGCGGGCCGCGATCAGCGCACGTGCCGGAACGGCCGGCGCCAGCCGGTCGACGGACTCGAACGTGCGATCGTCGATCACGGCGGCGTAGTCGAGGCGGGCGAGCGGCGTGGCGCCGACCTCGCGTGCCATCGAGGCCACCAGCACGCCCGCAGCCAGCTCCCCCGACCTCGCGAGCGCCGCGGCCTCGCTCAAGGCCAGGAAGAGGCATCCGGCCTGATCGCGCTCGTCGGGCGCGAGGCGTGCGTTCCGCGACGCCATCGCGAGGCCGTCGGATTCCCGCACCGTCGGGCAGGCGACGAGCTCGACCGGGAGGCCCTCGGCCTCGACCATGCGTCGAACGAGGAAGAGCTGCTGCGCATCCTTCTCTCCGAAGTACGCGGCGCACGGACCGGTCACCTCGAACAGACGGTGCACGACGGTGAGTACCCCCTCGAAGTGGCCGGGGCGCGATGTTCCCTCGAACGTGCGCCCCACCGGGCCGGGGTCGGGAACGACGGGCTCCCTGCCCGGCGGATAGACCTCGTCGACCGGCGGCGCCCAGACCAGGTCCACGCCGAGTTCCTCGCAGATCGCCAGGTCGCGCGCCTCGTCCCGGGGGTAGGTCTCGAGGTCGGCCACGTCGGCGAACTGCTTCGGGTTCACGAAGATCGACACGACCACCGTCGGGTGGTCTCGCCTCGCCCGCGCGATCAGCGAGCGGTGGCCCCCGTGCAGGGCCCCCATCGTCGGGACGAGCGCGACCGCGCGGTCATCGCCGCGGGCGACGTCGGTCCGGGCACGCAGATCGACGGCGCCGCGGATCAGCTCCATCGGGCCAGGACCTCGTCGACCTCGGCACGACGCTCCGACGGCAGACGACCGCCGCGCACGGCGAGATCGAGCGCGACCCGGGCCATCTCCACGTAGGCGTGAACGGCCCACGGCGCCGACTTCGCCAGCGCCTCGAGGTTTCGCGCGACCGTCCCTGCGTCGCCGCGCACGGCGGGACCGGTGAGCGCCTCGGCGGGACCGGATCGAGCGAGGTTCGCGACGGTGGCCTGCTGCAGGGGGGCGATGGCCCCGAGTGGATCGGGAACGCCCGCCGTCGCGAGCAGCTGCTCCGCGACCCCCGTGGCGGCGACGAGGTAGTTGGACGCGAAGACCGCTGCCGCGTGGTACACGGCTCGGTGCTCGTCGGGGAGCCGGAACGGGCGGCCACCGAGATCCTCGGCGAGCCGCTCGACCACGAAGAAGCCTTCGTCGTCGTCGGCGCCCACCGCGACCGTGCATCCGGGGATGCGGTCGATCGCCGCGTCCACGTCGGGAAACGTCTGCAACGGATGGACCCCGAGACGCCGCGCGCCGGCATCGCGGGCCACGTCGAGGGCCGACAGAGAGGTGGCGCCCGACAGGTGGGCGATCCACGTGCCGCGCGCGATCGCTCCCGCTTCCACGAGCGTTCGAGCGATCGTCTCGATCAGATCGTCGGGGACGCCGAGCACGACCAGTTCCCCCAGTCGTGCTGCCTCGGACGCGCCGAGGATCGGGACCCCCGGCAGGTGCCGCGATGCGCGCATCGTCGTGGCCTCGCGCCCCGAGACCGCGACGATGCGATGACCGGCGCGCTGCCACAGCACCGCGACGGCCGTTCCCGCACGGCCCGCTCCGATGATCGAGATCTCCATCAGCGCGAGTATCGCAATTCGGGCGCCGTCGCTGGGATCGCGCTCAGGACAGCCGCAACGGAGGGGCCGCTGGACGGACGCCGTCCGCCGCATCGGGGCCGAGCCGGACAGCGAGCAGGTGCGTGCCGTCGGGCAGCACCGGGTCAGGGTCGATGTCGAGCAGCGGCAACAGCACGAACGCGCGCTCGTGCATGCGAGGATGCGGCACGACGAGATCGGGATGGGCGATCACCCGCGCATCGAGCAGCAGGACGTCGACGTCGATCGTGCGCGGACCCCACCGCACGTCGCGCACCCGGCCGAGGGCGGTTTCCACACGCTGGCAGGCGGCCAGCAGGTCGAGGGGCTCGAGGTCGACCTCGGCTCGGATCACCACGTTGAGGAAGTCGGGCTGCGGCGGTCCGCCGACCGGATGGGTCTCCCACACCCTCGAGCACCGGGTCGGCGCGATACCGGGCTCGGCGCCGAGCAGGTCGACGGCCCGCTGCAAGGTGGCGAGGCGGTCACCCAGGTTGGACCCGAGCGCCAGGTACGCGGTCTCGCTCACGACGGGGCGCCGGGAGGCAGCGTGACGGCAGCGGCGACGCCATCGATGCCGAGCCGGCTGGCCGCGTTGGGCTTGTGCACGATCGCGGTCACGCGCGTCACGTGATCGAGCGCGAGCACCCGTTCGGCGACGTCATGGGCCATCACCTCGATCAGGTCGTAGGAACCCTCGGTGACCACGGCCCGTACGACGTCGCTCACGCCGCGGTAGTCGGCCGTCGACGCGATCGTATCGGCGTCGACCGCCACCTCGAGGTCGAGGTCGACCACGAAATCCTGCCGCTGGTCCTTCTCTCCGGGACGGGCGCCGTGATGCCCACTCGCCGCGATGCCCGACAGGAACAGCCGTGCGGTCGTCATGGGGCGGATCCCTCCTCGTGCTCGTCGGCGGTCGCTTCCTTTGCCTCGACGTCGCCGGGCGGATCGAACCACTCGTCACGCTCGTACTCCTCGAGGTCGGCCCAGGGCGGTCGCCGCTCGAGCTGCAGCATCACGATGCCGGCGTTCGGATCACCGTGACCGTGCGGCGCATGGGCGTACCGCGCACGAAGGTACTCCGAGATCATCGGTCCGAGCGTGTCGGCGGCTTCCTCGACCAGGAAGTGACCGCACCCCGGGAGGAGGCCAAGCGTCGAGGAGGGCATCGCAGCGTTGAGGCGCTCCCCGACACTCACCGGATACACCGGATCGTCCTCGCCCCACAAGATCAGGGTCGGCGCCTCGAGCACGCCGAGCGCCGCCTCGCGCCCGGCGAGTCCCCGGCCGTCGAGGCCGGCGAGCACCCGGGCCAGCCGCTCGGGCCCGTCGCCGGTGGCATAGGGCTCGGCGTAGGCGTCGAGCACCTCGTCGGAGAGCCGTTCGCGGCGGATCGCGCCCGCTTCGAAGGCGCCGCGGACGAGCGAGCGAGCGAGCGTCGGCGTCGCCACCTCGGCCGACAGCCGCTCTCGCGCCCTCCGGATCCCTGGGGACGGCCATGCGTCGAGGGTTGCCGCGCCGAGCAGCACCAGCGCATCGACGCCCTCGCCGTCGAGCGCAAGCAGTTGGGCGACGCCCGCTCCCGTGCCGTGAGCCACGATCGCGTACCGTTCGATGCCGAGCGAGTCGATGAGTGCACGCATCGTATCCGCGAGTGTCGCGAGATCGAGCGTCACGCCGTCGGCTGGCTCGGAGACTCCCGCCCCGGGCAGGTCGGGCGCGATCACCCGGAACCTCGCAGCCAACAGCGGCACGAAGTCACGCCACTGCCACGACGACGCCGGGAACCCGTGCAGTAGCAGCACGGGCGGCCCCTCACCCTCGTCGTGGAACGCGACGAGGCCGGCGGCGGTGCCGACCGTGTGCGTGGGCGTCGTCACGACGGCACGCCCCGCGCGATCGCGTCGACCACGCGCACGACCCGCGTCATCTCGAGCACGTCGTGCACGCGGACCACGTCGACGCCGTTGGCGGCGCACCAAGCCACGGCACCCGCCGTCCCCTCCACACGTTCGGCGGGATCGTCGACCCCGGTGAGCTGGCCGATGAACCGCTTCCGAGAGGCGCCGACGACCACCGGGACCCGCAGGTCCTCGAACGAGGCGATGTCGTGGAGCAAGGTGAGGTTGTGCGTGAGGTTCTTGCCGAACCCGATGCCCGGATCGACGCAGAGGCGATCGCGCGGGACGCCGGCCGCCTCGGCGGCTCCGAGCCGGGCGGCGAGGAAGTCCCGCACCTCGGTGACGACGTCGTCGTAGCGAGGATCGTCCTGCATCGTCTTCGGCTCGCCGAGCATGTGCATCAGCACCAGCGCGGCGCCGGTCTCCCTGACGACCTCGAACATCGCCGGATCGGCCGCGGCGGTCACGTCGTTCACGATCGATGCTCCGGCCTCGATCGCCGCTCGAGCGACCCTAGGGCGGCGCGTGTCGACGCTGAGCGCGACGCCATCGGGCGCCGCCTCATGGAGGCCCGCGACCACCGGCACGACCCGCGCCAGCTCCGCGTCGACGGGCACGGGATCGGAGCCCGGGCGGGTCGACTCACCACCGATGTCGAGGATGTCGGCTCCCTCTGCAGCCAGGCGCACCCCGTACGCCACCGCCTCTTCCGCGTCGCTCAGCAGTCCTCCGTCGCTGAAGGAGTCGGGCGTCACGTTCACGATGCCCATGACGAGGGTGCGCTCCCCCAAGGGAAAGACGTGCTCACGGCATCGCCAGACCGCCACGCTCATGGCGGCATCGTAGTGTCGTCGCCTCGTGGCGGGCCGGCCGGCGGACCGAGGCTCAGCGCATGCCGATGTGGTGCATCGCCTCCTGTCGCGTGCGCGCGTCGGTGCGGAACAGGCCGCGCACCGCGGAGGTCACCGTGACCGCGCCGGGCTTCTTGATGCCACGCATCGTCATGCACAGGTGCTCGGCCTCGATCGCGACGAAGACCCCGCGTGGGTCGAGCGCCCGCTCGATCGTGTCGGCGATCTCGGTCGTGAGCCGCTCCTGCACCTGCGGCTTCTTCGCGAGCACGTCGACGACGCGGGCGATCTTCGACAGCCCGGTGATCTGACCGGCCTTGTTCGGCACGTAGGCGACGTGCGCCTGACCGGAGAACGGGATCAGGTGGTGCTCGCAGATCGAGTAGAGCGGGATGTCGCGCACCATGATCATCTCGTCGAAGTCGGCGCCCTCCACCACGGTGACGATGCCGGTCGGATCCTCTCCGACGCCGCCGGCGATCTCGCGGAACATGCGCGCGACCCGCGCCGGCGTGTCCTTGAGGCCGCCACGGTCGACGTCCTCGCCGATGCCCTCGAGGATCAACCGGACGCCTCGCTCGATCTTCGCCTCGTCGAAGCTCGCCATGGGTCCGCATGCTACCCGCTCGTCCGAACGCGACGGGAGCCGACGGACGGTCAGGGTCCGTCGGGCGAAGTAGCCTGCCAGCAGTCGTGCCAGCCGTCGGGCGTCTTGCACCAGATCGTCGGGGGCGGGGGCTCGGCCTCTCGGGCATCCGCCGACACGACCATCAAGGCGACCACGACGATCACGACGAGTGCGGTGGCCGCCGCCGCGACCCGGCCGAGCACCGACACGAGCTTCCACTCGTCGACCGGCTGCCGCGGACGGGCGGGAGCGTCACGGACGACGCGGGGCGTGTGATCGGCCGGGTTCGCCGACGCGGCCCGGCCGCGGGAGCCGACGGCGCCGGTCGGCCGAGGCGCGACGTGTGAGGCGACAGGACCAGGCCGCGCCGCTCGCTCGGTCGCCATGCGCTCGAGCCGAAGCGCACGGTCGTACGACGCCCGCTCGTGCTCGTCGCCGAGGATCTCGTAGGCCTCCGCGATGCGACGGAACCGCTCGGCAACCGCTTCCGCCTCGGCGGGGTTCACGTCGGGGTGGTGCAGTCGCGCCAGCGTCCGATACGCATGGCGGATGTCGTCGTCGGTCGCCTCGGGCGGCACGCCGAGCAACTCGTAGAGATCCTCACCCGATGCGACGGCCCGGGTCACGGCATCCATGACGCGAGTCTAGAACGGGCCGCCCCGACGGTGGTCGACTCGAGCTCGACCAGGGAGATGCGATGCACGCTCCGAGTCCAGGTGCTCGATCCCTCGCCGAGAGGGCCGGAGATCGAAGGTCTGATGCCCGTGCGGAGCGAGCAGAGCGGGAGGGATGATGACGCCGGAACGGAGAGAGGAGATGAAGCCTCATGCCTGGTGCTGATCCCTCATTCGGCTGGCAGGACGCTCTCGCTGCCTTCGCCATCATCTCGACCGTCGCGTTCTTGGTGACCTGGGTCGTGACGGACCTCGGTCACGTATCGCGGACGCCGTACGTGGCGATCCTCACGCTCACGACCCTTGCCACGGCGGCTGGCTACATCGCGTGGTCGGGCACGTCCGTGGCCGAACTCCTGACGGCGGGATGGGGCTGGAGCATCCTTGGAGGTTTGGCCGCAGCCGCGGTGATCGTCCCCCTCGTGCGTCGTCTGCCCTCGAGGCCCCGCCCCGACGGTTCTCAGCTCGCAGCACGGCTCCTTTGGGAGGGGGTCGTGTACGGGACCGCGGAAGCGATCCTGCTCGCGACCTTGCCTGTCCTCGCGGTCTGGCAGGCTGCCGATGCGCTCGGCTGGACGAACACCGCGTGGGCGAGGGCGGCTTCGGGAGCGATCGCGGTAGCGGGAGCCTTGATCGTGATCGCGGTGCACCACCTCGGCTACCGGGAGTTCCGGGGGAGGGCTTCCAGGACGATGCTCTCGGGCGCGCTCGTGGGCTGCGGCGTCCAAGCCTTCGCGTTCCTTCTCACAGGAAATGCGCTCGCCCCGATCGTCGCCCACATCGTGCTGCACTGGCAGTTGACGCTCCGCGGGAACGAGCTGCCTCCTGCGTCAGGGTCCTCACTCGAGCCCGCCGGCAGTGGTCGTCCCCGCTCGGCCAAGGTCTCTGGGCTGGCGAAGGAGCTGGTCGCATAGATGCAGGGTTGGCGAGGATCCGCGAAACCGCCTTCACCGCAGCGTGCTCCTACGCAGGGACGAGACGGTCGAGCGTCTCGGGTAGATCGGTGAGGTCGGGGAACGTCGCGGAACGCGGCACCATGCTCGTCTCGCCCAGCCGGTCGATCCAGACCGCGGGCAGACCCAGCTTCGCGCACGGCTCGATGTCGTGGAACAACGACGCGGCGACGTGCACGTGGCGGGTTCGCTCGGCGTCGGTGCGCCGGAAGAACGTCTCCCAATGGCCGAACGCCGGCTTGTACGAGCCGATGTCGCTCGCGACGACGCGCTCGTCGATCTCGACACCGATCGAGGAGATCGAGGCTTCCAGGAGGTCGGGGTCGGCGTTCGACAGGATGGCGAGCTTCCAGCCACGGTCGCCGAGCTCGGTGAGCGCGTCCGGCACCTCGGGGAAGACCCTCCACGAGGGCAGCGCATCGGCGAGCGCGTGCGCTTCGCCCTCGGGCACCGTGAGGCCGAGCTCGTCGGCGACCTGGGCCATCGTCTCGGCCATGACCTCGCGGTAGGGGATGCCGCGCCCTTCCTGCACCCCGGGCTCCAGGCGCATGTACGCCGCAAGCAGTGCGTCGCCGTCGGCCTCGGACCACAAGCGCTGCATGGTCTCGCGCACGCCACCCGGCCAGTCGACGAGGGTGCCGTAGCAGTCGAAGGTGGCCCACCGGTCGCCCATGCGGGGCAGTGTACGAAGCCTCCGGACCGCCCACGACGCGCGGGCGCATCCTCGCGGTCGGCGCTCCGGGAAGGGGTCGGGCGGGCGAGAGACCGGGTCAGGCGGGCGAGAGGCCGGGTCCGCCGAGCTTCGGACGCAGGGTGCCCGGCGTCGAGGGGCCGGGGTCGGACTCGCGCTTGGCCTGACGCGACACCGCGAGCCCGACCGATCGTTCTTCGTGTGCGCGCGGCTCGCGACGCTCGACGTCAGCGAAGAACGCCTCGACGTCCTCGCGATCCATGGTCTCAATCTCGAGCAGGCGGGTGGCGAGCGCGTCGAGCTTCGTGCGGTTCACGGTCAGGATCTCGAGCGCCACGTCATGGGCCTCGTCGATCAGCTCGCGCACCTCGTGATCGATCTCGAACGCGACCGCGTCGGAGTAGTCGGGCGTCGAGCCCCAGTCGCGGCCGAGGAAGACCTCTCCCTGCTTCTGGCCGAGCGTGCGCGGCCCGATCGAGTCGCTCATGCCGTACTCGGTGACCATCTGGCGGGCGATCTTCGTCGCACGCTCGATGTCGTTTCCGGCGCCGGTGGTCACGTCGCCCGCAACGATCTCCTCGGCGACGCGCCCTCCCATCAGCATCGCGAGCTCGTCGCGGAGCTGCTCACGGGTCATGAGGAACCGGTCCTGCTCGGGCAGCGTGAGCGTGTACCCGAGGGCACGACCTCGAGGGATCACGGTGATCTTGTGCACCTCGTCGGTGTTGGGCAGCACGTGCGCGACCATCGCGTGCCCACCCTCGTGATAGGCGATCAGACGGCGCTCCTCCTCGTCCATGACGCGGCTCTTGCGCTCGGGGCCGGCCATCACACGGTCGACGGCTTCCTCGATCTCCTTCATCGAGATCGCCTTCATGTTTCGACGGGCCGCGAGCAGCGCCGCCTCGTTGATCGCGTTCGCGAGGTCGGCGCCGGTGAACCCGGGCGTGCGCCGAGCGAGCACGTCGAGATCGACGGTGCCGTCGAACGGCTTGCCTCGGGCATGGACCCGCAGGATCGCCTTGCGGCCCTCGAGGTCGGGGCGGTCGATCACGACCTGACGGTCGAATCGCCCCGGCCGCAGCAGCGCCGGGTCGAGGATGTCGGGACGGTTCGTGGCCGCCATCAGGATCACCGTCGTCCGCTGATCGAATCCGTCCATCTCGACCAGCAGTTGGTTCAGCGTCTGCTCGCGCTCGTCGTGCCCACCGCCGAGCCCGGCGCCGCGCTGACGCCCGACCGCGTCGATCTCGTCGATGAAGACGATGGCCGGGGCACTGGCCTTCGCCTGCTCGAACAGGTCCCGCACCCGCGCGGCCCCGACGCCCACGAACATCTCCACGAAGTCCGAACCCGAGATCGAGAAGAACGGCACGCCGGCCTCGCCGGCGACGGCGCGCGCCAGCAGCGTCTTGCCGGTGCCGGGCGGTCCGAAGAGCAGCACCCCCCTCGGGATCTTCGCGCCCATCGCTTGGAACTTCGCCGGGTTCTGCAGGTAGTCCTTGACTTCCTGCAGCTCTTCGATCGCTTCGTCGACGCCGGCCACGTCGCCGAACGTGGTCTTCGGCTGGTCCTTGGCGACGGTCTTGTGCTTGCTGCGACCGAACTGCATCACACGGCCGCCGCCCCCTTGTGACCGGTTCATCACGAACAGCAGGATGCCGCCGATCAGGAGCACGGGCAGGATCACGGTGATCAGCGTGCCGAGCAACGCGTTCGGCTTCTGCGGATCCACCTCGGTCCGGACGCCGGCTTCCTTCAACAACGCGGCGAGGTCGTCGGCGTACTCCGTCGGGTACGTCGTGCGGTATTCGCTGCCGTCGGTGAGTTCGCCGGTGATCGACTGATCGCCGTCATGGATCACCGCGTCGGCGACCCGGCCGCGCTCGACCTCGGTCTCGAACTCGGTGAGCCCGAGCTGCTCCCCGGCCGGCGCACGGCCCATGAAGGAGATGACGAGGAGGAAGACGAGCGTGCCCAACACGATCCAGAGCGTGGGCGTTCGGGCGATCTTCTTCAGCGGGGGCTCGGGTTGCTGGCTCAGCGTGCGCTCCTCGGTGGGGGAAGTCACGTCAGGGCCCCACGTCGGCGCGGGCGGGCCCGTTCGGCCGATGGTAGCACCGGCTTCCGACGAGGAGGACCCCGTTTCCCGCGGTCAGCGGATGCCCGTGTCGACCGTCAGCGCGATCTCGGTGAAGGCCCCCTCCTCGACCAGGACCGCCTCGGGCGCAGCGGTGGGTGGCCGTCCCGGATCGGTGACCGCGAGCACCTCGTAGGACCCGGGCTCGAGATCGACGCTGAAGCCGCCGCGCGCGTCGGTCTCGACCTCGCTCACTGTGTCGCCGTCGGGCGTCGCCACCCTGACGGTCCCGCTCCATGGACGATCCGGGCACGGCGACCCCTGAACGACGACGGGGCACTGCGGTCCGGCCGTGACGACGCCTCGGATCCCCGATCGCGCCACGGGATCGTCTCCGCTGGAGGCGCCCGCGCAGGCCACGAGCGCGAAGGCCACGAAGAGCGAAGCGATGAATCGCATGACCCTCCGACGCACCGACCGCGCGTGGAGGTTCCCCACCCCTTCACTCGCCGCCGTAGGCCTCCGGTCTCAGGGTCGCGACGTAGGGGAGGTTGCGGTAGCGCTCGGCGTAGTCGAGACCGTAGCCGACCACGAACTCGGCGGGGATCTCGAACCCCACGTAGCGGATGTCGAGCGGCACTTTCTGCAGGCCCGTCTTCCGCAGGAGCGCGGCCACCTCGAGGGACGAGGGCTTGCGCGCGGCCAGGTTCTTGAGGAGGTACTTCAGTGTGAGGCCGGAATCCACGATGTCCTCCACGAGCAGCACGTCGACGCCGTCGAGGTCGTGATCGAGATCCTTGAGGATGCGCACGACGCCACTGGTCTTCGTCGCGGCCCCGTACGAGGACACCGCCATGAAGTCGAACTCGAGCGGCAACCCGATATGGCGCGCGAGGTCGGCCATCACGACGAACGCGCCCTTGAGGACCCCGACGAGCAGGAGCGACTTTCCCGCGTAGTCCTTCGTGATCTGCTCGCCCATCGTCGCGAGGGCCGACTCGATCTCCTCGGTGGAGATCAGGACCTTCTCGATGTCGGGCTGGTAAGCGCTCACGGGAAACCGGAGTCTAGCGTCCGTCGTATCGTGCGTGAGGCTCACGCGTGCTCCCCCTCGGTGCTCGTCTCGGCCGTCTCGCCCGGGGACGTCACGCGAACATACACCCGGTCACGGCTGGCCGCTCGGCCCCCGGGCAGGTCGCGGCGCCGGCCCGGCCGGCCGGCGGCCAGATCGAGCACGGCGTCGACCGAATCCCTGGTCCACGGAGCGACCTCGTCGTCGACGGCGGCCAGGCGCCACAGCGCCATGCGCACGATGCGGGCGGCGAGAGAGCGCGGGAGCGCATCGAGGTCGGCCGCCCGGAACCGGACCTCCCCACCGTGGCGCTCGACGATCATCGCCTCGTGCTCCGCAGCCTGACGCAGCAGTTCGAGCCGATCCTCGTGGAGCACCGCGGCCGTCCGGGCGAGCGTCGCACGCACCTCGCGGCCGGTGATGCGCTCGAGCATCGGGATCGCCTCGTGGCGGATCGCGGCCCGCAGCAGCCGCCGGTCCTCGTTCATCGGGTCGCGCCGCGGCCGCAGGCCGAGCGAGCGGCAGAACGCCTCAACCTCCGCGCGGGTCACCTCGAGCAGTGGCTGCACGATCGACGAGCCCGGCCGGTCTCCCTCCCCCGGCCAGATGCCGGCGAGGCCGTCGAGCCCTGCGCCCCGGACGAGGTTCAGCAGCACCGTCTCGGCCTGGTCGTCGAGCGTGTGACCCTCGGCGACGACCGACGCGCCGATCTCGCGCCGGACGTCGTTCGCAGCCTTCGTACGCCGGGTGGTCGCCCACGCCTCCACCGACGAACCCTCGCTCGGCGCGTCCTGGGCCGCCCGCACGTGGAACGGAAGCCGGTGCCGCACGGCGAGCCGGCGAACGTACGCGGCGTCGACCGACGATCCGGGTCGCAACCGATGGTCGAAGTGGAAGACCTCGATGCGTACCCGGAGGAGCCGGCGAAGGCGCACCAGCGACTCCAGCAGGCAGACGGAGTCCGGACCGCCCGAGACGCACACGAGTACGGCCTCGTCGGGCTGCAGCAGACCGTGTTCGCGGACGGTCGCCGTCACGCGTTCGAGCACCCTCGCGACCGCCGGTGGGCGACGCGAGGCCATACCCCTACCCGATGACGCGTTCGACCCAGGCGGCGGGAGCGCCGATCTCGTCGAGCGACGGCAGGTACTCGGGGGCCAGCCAGATGCGGTTGAAGCCGTCCATGCCCGCCTCGGCGATCACTGCCCGCACGAATGTCTCCCCGCGGTCGTACTGCCGGATCTTCTGCTCGAAGCCGATCGCCCTCTGCACGCTGCGCTCGACGCCCGACCCCTTCCGCCTGGCCGCGAGCGCCCGACGCATGCGGTCGACGTCGGCGACATGGTCGCGCGAGACCTCGTTCATCACGTACGAGGCGTGCCCCTCCAGCAGCGACATCATGCCTTGCACCCTCGTGAACAGCTCGCGCTGCTCGGGCGTCAGCAGCATGAAGATGCCACCCATTCGGGCGTCGGCGCCGCCACGCGCCTCCTCCACCGCCCGGCGCATCTGCGCGAACAACTCCTTGCCGTCGAGCGAGACGCCCCCGAGGTAAGAATCGACGAGGCCGCGCAGATGGCCACGGAGCCACGGCGCCGCCCCGAATTGCACCCGGTGGGTCACCTCGTGGATCGCGACCCAGAGGCGGAAGTCACGGGCGGGCAGGCCGAATCGCTGCTCCACCTCCGCCACGTTGGGGCCGACGAAGTACAGCAGCCCCTCGTCGTCGGGCGGCAGGAAGACGTCGTACTGCCCGAGCACTCGGCGCGCGACGTAGCCGAACAGAGCACCGGCCTGCGCGCCCATCGCCTTGCGCCGGATCTCGGCGCGACCCGGCTTCACGGCGAGCACGCGCTCGGCGAGCGGCTCGAGCAGCCGTTGCATGCCGGTGAGGTTCGAGCGGATCCACTCGCTGCGGGCCATGACCCATGCCCTCGACCGGAAGCCGGCCACGACCATGCCGGTGTGGTCGGTGATCAGCGACTCCGCCATGGGAACCAGTTCACCGAAGTCCTCGCGCATGCGAGCGCGCTGCACGGCCGGCACGGAGATGCCGGGGCCGGCGATCCGGCGCCCGAGCGAGAGTGCGGTCTCCCAGTCGGCGAGTCGAGCCGCCGCCGACCCCATGGACCAGTCCACCTCGGTGGCTCGCACGGGGTGATCCTCCTTCGACTCGCCACCGCCTGAGGCGGCGGCGTGCCTGGGCTCAGGCCTCGCCGGTGGCCTTCTTGCGGGCGGCGATCATGCCGGCCCGGCGGGCCTTGCCCTCGGCGATGCGTCGGTCGGTGCCGGCATCGAGCAGTTCCTTCAAGGCGGCCTCGTAGGCCTCCTGGTCCATGGTGACCTCGGGCCGGTCCTCGGGCACCGCGGGCGCGGCGGGTGCGGGCGCAGGCGCCGCCGCGGGAGCCTCTGTCGGGGCCGGAGCTTCTGCCGCGGCCGGGGCTTCTGCCGCGGCCGGGGCTTCTGCCGCGGCCGGGGCTTCTGCCGCGGCCGGGGGGTCGGGAGCGGCTGCCGCATCAGCGGCGGCCGGGGGGGGAGCGGCTGCGGCATCAGCGGCGGCCGGGGCGGGGGCTGCCGCGGGCGCCGCGGCTGCTGCTGCCAGGGCCGGGGTCGCCGTCGGCACCGCCGGCGGCGCGACGACGACCGGCGCCGCCTGTGAGAGGTCGACGTTGCGGCGAGGAAGCTCCTGGCCGATCCGCACCCGGTCGGCGCGCACGACCCGCAGTCCCTCCTCGTCCTTGGAGAAGCGCGGCGCGTAGCGCATGTACTGGATCGTGAGGAAGATCACGAGGATCAGGCCGAGGAAACCGAGGGCGATCGCGAGCCAGTACACCCATCCGCCGTCGTTGCGCTCGGACACGACGACCGGGTCCACGATCACCTGGGCGCTCGCGGTGCCGGCCAACGCCATCAGCGCGACGACGGCCGTGGCGACGACCACGGACAGCTTCCGGGGCACGTTCATCGCGGCGGATACTAGCACTGGCGGCCGAGGCGCCGATGGCGGCGGGCGCAGAGAGCCGGAGATGGGATTTGAACCCATGACCTACCACTTACGAGGCGGTTGCTCTGCCTGACTGAGCTACTCCGGCGAGGGTCCGATGCCATGGTGGACGACCGTCCACGCATCCTGACACCTGTTCGGGCAGTCTAACGAGTCGCTCCTTCGACGTCCGAGCACTCGATGTCATGCCGAGCGTAGGAAGGCCAGCACGGCGAGGACGCGGCGATTCTCGTCCGTCGTCGGCAGGAGACCGAGCTTCGTGAAGATTCCGCGCACATGGGCCTCGACCGTCTTCTCACTCAGGAACAACCTGGTTCCGATCGCTCGGTTGGAACATCCCTCGGCCATGAGTGTGAGGACCTCACGCTCGCGATCCGTGAGACCGGCCAGCGGATCCGCCTCACGTCGACGGCCGATCAACTGCGCGATCACTTCGGGGTCGACCGCGGAACCGCCGTCGCCCACTCGTTGCACCGCGTCTCGGAACCCCTCGAGGTCCGAGATCCGATCCTTCAACAGGTAGCCGGTGCCGCCCGCGCCGTCCCCGAGGAGGTCCATCGCGTGCTCGGTCTCGATGTACTGCGACAGGACGAGGACACCGATCTCCGGATGCTCCGCCCGGATCGTCTCGGCGGCGACGAGCCCTTCGGTCGTATGGGTCGGCGGCATCCGGATATCCACCACGGCCACGTGTGGACGGCGGCTCGACGGTGCGTCCCGGACGATCGCGAGCAGCTCGTCGGCGTTGGCTGCCTGACCCACCAACTCGAACTCCGCCTCGGTGAGCAATCGCGCGAGTCCCTCGCGGAACAGCACGGCATCATCGGCGATCGCTACTCGCACGGGATCTCCGCCAGCACCGTGGTGCCGGCACCGGGTACGCTTCGCAGATCCATCCGCCCGCCGACCGCCGCGACGCGATCGGCGAGACCACGCAGACCGGTCCCTCCCTCGATGGAAGCGCCGCCCGAACCATCATCGCTCACCTCGATCTCGAGACGGTCGACACCGCCTCTCACGGTGACGGACGCGTGGGAGGCGCCGGCGTGTTTCGCCACGTTGGCGAGCGCCTCCGACACCAGGAAGTAGGTGGTCGCCTCGACCGGGTCGGCGAAGCGGCCATCGGGGACGCACCGGAGCTCGACCGGAACCGGCGACCGCTCGGCCAGCGAGCGCAGCGCCGCGCCGAGGCCGTTCTGCGTGAGGATCGCCGGGTGGATCCCTCGGGCGAGCTCGCGGAGCTCGGCGAGCGACCGCGCCAGTTCCCCCTCGGCGGTCTCGAGCGACGACGAGAGCTCGGCGTCCCCGCTCGCGGCCGCTCTCGAGCGAGCGAGGCGCAGGTCCATGGAGAGGGTGACCAGCCGCTGTTGCGCTCCGTCGTGCAGATCGCGCTCGAGTCGCCGCCGCACCTCGTCGTGCGAGGTAACCAATCGTTCGCGTGACACCTGCAGCTCCTCGACGAGCGAGGCGTTGCGGACGACGAGCCCGGCTTGAGACGCCAGACCCTCGAGCAGACGCTCGGTCGCTGGGGTCATCGGCTCCTGGGGCGGCATCTTCACTGTGATCGCACCCAGCAGGGTCCCTTGGTAGCGCACCGGGAACGCCGGATGTTCGAGGGAAGGCGGTTCGTCATCGACGAGGCGCATCGCGGGAGGCGGAGGGCCGGCGACCGCGGCGGGCCAGCACGATGCGGAACGGAGCTCGGCGCCGGTCCGGAGCCAGACCCGGACCTCGTCGGCCCCGATCCCGTCAGCCACGAGACGGGCCATCTGCGGAAGGGCATCGTCGTACGACGCCGCGCCGAGTCGCTCGGAGAACGTCGAGACGAGCTCGAACGGGGAAGCCCGATCTCCGTAGATGATCCGGTCGGCGAATCGCTGGGCTCCCTGCCTGGCGGGATGGACGATGATGGCGGCCGCGACCGTCGCGGCGACCGCCAGCAGGACGTTCGAACGCTCGCTGCGACCGACGAGGGTCCCGGCCCCGGCCACCACGACCGCGTACATCGACGTGATGAGGGCCGCGAGGGCGCCGTACACGATCGAGCGGTTCGCCACGACCTCGATGCCGTGGACGTGATGCTTCAGCAGCGCGATGCCCGCCGAGAGCGGAAGGCCGGTGGTCAGCGCCAGGACGAACACGACTCCCAGCGGGTCACCGATCCGATGGAGGCCGAGCGCGCCAAAGGCGATCGCGCCGAACAGCAGCGCCGCGGCCAGCACCCCGACGGCGACGAGCCACCGAAGCTGCTGCCGTTCCAGCCCGACGCCCCGCCGCCATCGAACGACGAGCGACGCCACGCAGAGCACCGCAGCCGCGACGAACGCGAACGTGAGCGCGGCTCTCAGCGCCTCCAGCGCCGGCGCGATGCTGGCCACGACGATGGGATTCTCGACCTCGACGTCGCCCGAGGGCGCCAGCACGGTGACGAGCGTTCCCACAACCGCTATGGCGATGACGACGATCGCGACCGGCCGCCAGCGCGGCGACGGAGGACGCCCCGTTGGGAACACGAGGAGGTAGAGCGGGATCCCCGCGAGGGTCACGAAGAAGAGCACCGCGTTCGCCCAATCCGCCCACGACGCGAGCGTCACGAAGCCCTCTCGCAGCGCATACGTCGCCAGCGCGTCCGAGAACACGGCGGCCGCGAGCCCGGCGCCGACCAGGAGCAGGAGCCACCCACAGGCGTTCTCTGGAAGGCGCCACGCGATCAACCCGCCGATCACCACGTAGCAGCCGATCCCCACCAGGCCGAGCGCGTTGGAGACGGGATCGCCGCCGAAGACGCCGTCCTGGGTGAACAGGACGGCGGACGCGATGACCAGCAGCATCGCGAGCGTCGGTATCGCGAGCGCGATCGCCCTGATCGGCCTGTTCACTGAGCCCCTTCCCATGCGGCCTCGGTCGACGGCATCGTTCGCGGGCGTCGCTCATCCTGCCACCTCCCGTGTCCGGAGTCATCGGGGTTACCCCCCGTCGACGGCGCGGGTTGTCATCGATGCGGCCGCCTCGTGCGCCCGCCTACCGTCGTCGTCGTCCAGCGACCTGAAGGAGGGGCCCATGCGACCCGCGCGACCGAAACGCGACCGGACCCGGATGCGGAGTCTCGATCCCGGTGCGCGAGGGAAGCGACACCCGATATGGAGGTCATCTGCAGCGATCATCGCGGCCGCGGTGGCCCTCTCGCTGGGCGCCGGAGATCTCGCTGCAGCGGGCGCGGGGACCGATGACAGGCTCTTCTACCTCTCGCTCGGGGACTCTCTCGCGACGGGGTACCAGCCAGGAAGGGGCTCCACGCGACAGGGGTACGTCGACGCGCTGTGGCGAACGATCCGAGAGCAGACCCCAGCGCTCTCCCTCCGAAAGCTCGGGTGCCCCGGGGAGACGAGCCTGTCGATGATCAACGGGAAGGACTCTCTGTGCGACTACTCGGCCGGGTCTCAACTCGAGGCGGCCGTGAGGTTCCTCGGACGGCATCCAGACCAGGTCTCGTTCATCACGATCGATGTGGGAGCGAACGACGTCGTCGACGCTTGTCTCGACTTCGACACCGGCGTGCTCCATCGCGCCTGCGTCGTCGACCTGCTGCCCCGGTTGAGCGCGCGGATCGCCGAGATCCTCGGTGCGCTGCGGGCCGCGGCCGGGCCTGGCGTTCCCATCGTGGGCATGAACTACCACGTGCCGTTCCTGGGGTTCTGGGGACTCGTCCCCGGGGGACGTCATCTGGCGCGGGTCGACGCGCGAGCCTTCCAGGTGTTGAACGATGGCCTCGAGACGACCTATGGCGACGCGGGGGTGACCGTCGCGGACGTGGCACGGACGTACCGAACCGACAACTTCACTGACACGGTCGTCGTCCGCGATCGAGGTCGGCTCCCGATCAACGTCGCGCTGGCCTGCCGGTGGACGTGGTTCTGCTCCGTAGGGCACTTCGGCGATCCTCATCCGAACCGGATCGGTTATGCGAGGATCGCGCACACCTTCTACCGAGAGCTGCGGTCGCTGCTGCCCTGAGATCCAACCTGGAGATCTCCGTCCCTGACTCTCCCGTTCCATGTGGGTGCTGCCACCCTCCGACGGCATTCGGTTTCCCGCGGCGGATACGACAGACAACCGCCTGGTCGCCGGGGCCGCGAACCGCCATGATGCGCGCATGAACGCTGAGGCCCAGCCCGAGATCTCCGGTCCGATCGAGCGCGTGATGGTCGGCACCGACCGTTCGCAGACGGCCGAGCGCGCAGTGCGGTGGGCGGCGACGTTCGCCGAGGCGTTCGGCGCCGAGCTGCACATCGTGCAGGTGATCGTGCCGTCGAGTGCGGCCGACACCGAGTACGGCGCCGCCGAGGCCACACGCGCACGGTCCGCGGCCGACGACCTGCAGACGTACGCGCGCACGGTCGCCGGCGACCGCGGACACGGCCACGTGGTGATCCACGACGATCCGGCCATGGCGATCGTCGAGGCCACCGAGGAACGGTCGATCGACGTCCTCGTCGTCGGCAACGCCGGCATGGCCGGTCGCAAGGAGTTCCTGCTCGGGAACGTGCCCAATCGCATCAGCCACAACGCGCGTTGCACGGTGATCATCGTCAACACCGCGGGCGACGGCCAGGTGACGCCGACCGTGCCCCGGCCCACGTCGGCCCGGGTGCGCATCAGCGCGGCCGAGGAGGTCGAGATCACCCCCCGTTTGACCGCGAGGGGCGGCCATATCGCCGCGGTCTTCGCCAAGCACGGCCTGAAGGAGCTCTTCGGGCGCCCGGACGAGGAGGGAGCGGTCGGGCGACGCCGACAGGGCAAGCGGCTACGGGCCGCGCTCGAGGAACTCGGGCCGACGTTCGCGAAGCTCGGCCAGATCCTTTCGACCCGCCCCGACCTGCTCCCGCCGGAGTACATCGAGGAGCTCGCGACCCTGCAGGACAACGTGCCGCCGCTCAGCGAGGAGCAGGTCGTGCAGGTGATGGAGCAGGAGCTGGGCGTGCCGTGGGAGGACGTGTTCGACCACATCGATCCGTCGCCGCTGGCCGCCGGCACGATCGCGCAGGTCCATCGAGCCACGCTCGCCACCGGCGACCCGGTGGTGGCGAAGATCCAGCGCCCCGACGCCCGCGAGCAGATCGAGCAGGACCTGGCGCTGCTCGAGGTGTTCGCCGAGAAGATCGCCGATCGGCCGGGCCTGCGACAGGTGATCGACATGCAGGCCGTCTTCGAACACCTGTCGACCTCGCTGCACCGCGAGCTCGACTTCCGCGAGGAGGCCGGGAACATGGCCCGGATGCGGGAGAGCATCGCGCCTTACTCCCGTCTGCGCGTGCCCCAGGTGCACGGTGACCTCTCCACGTCGAGGCTGCTCGTCATGCAGGACGTGCAGGGCGGTCCGATCTCGCTGGCGCCGGAAGGCCCCGCCCGCAAGGAAGCTGCGCGACAGCTGCTCGAGAGCTTTTACAAGCAGATCATGGTCGACGGGTTCTTCCACGCCGATCCGCATCCGGGCAACCTGATGTGGCGCCCGGCCGACGACACGCTCTACCTGCTCGACCTCGGCATGGTGGGCGAGGTCGGCCCAGAGATGCGGGAGCAGATGATGTTGCTGCTGATGGCGTTCTGGCAGGAAGACGTGCCCTTCCTGACCGACGTCTCGCTGATGCTCGCCGGCGCGATGGACCGCACCGACCTCGACGTCGACGCGTTCGGCGTCGAGATCGGAGAGATGGTGGCGAAGTACCGCACGGCGTCGCTCAGCGACATCCAGCTCGGGCCGATCCTGCAGGAGATGACGGAGATCTCGTTGCGCCACGAGGTGCCACTGCCGGCTTCGCTCGCGCTGACCGGCAAGGCACTCGCCCAGATGCAGCTCGCGACGGCCGAGCTCGACCCCGATCTCGACCCGTTCGACGTGGCCGGGTCGTTCCTGATGCGGGCGTTGGTGCGCGACATGACCACGAAGGCCGATCCGAAGGCGCTCTTCTATCAGGCGCAGCGGTTCAAGGTGCGCTTCCACCGCGTCGTCGAGGCGGTCGAGCGACTGATCGGCGCACGACCGGGTCAGAAGCTCGAGGTGAACTTCCGAGCCGCGTCGCTCGAGATCACGATCCGTCGGGCCGGACGGCGACTGGCGCTCGCGCTCACCGCCGGTGCGGCGATCCTCGGCACGGCGCTCACCGCGGTGAGCGACCGCGTGCCCGCGTGGCTGCCGGTGACGTTCGGTGCCGGCGCCCTGTTGCTGACCCTGGGCCTCGTGATCGACCTCGTGCGGCGACGCCGCTAGTCCGAGCTGGACTAGAGATCGAGGTCGACGTCGACCTCCCCGCCCTTGGAGATCATCGTCGTGACCTCTTCGGGCTCGGAGGCGCCCTTCTTGCGCACCGAGCGCATCACGACCTTCTCGAGCACGAACGCCATGACCGCGAAGGCGAGCCCGATCAGCCATCGCTCGAACCGGCGGAAGCCCCGCGGCCGAGCGGTTGTCCGAGCGGTCATGAGGTAGCCCTCTCCTCGACGACGCGCGTCTGCGCGTCGACCGGCAGGCGGCCCCGCACCGTCGTGCCCGATCCGGGACGGCTCGTGACCTCGAGTTCGCCGTCGAGCGCGCCGAGGCGGTCAGCGATACCTTGCAGACCCGTACCGTAGCCGGTCGCGCCGGGGTCGAACCCACGACCGTCGTCGGCGACGGCGAACTCGAGGGATCCGTTCGCGCGGCTCAGGGTCACCGTCGCCCGCGACGCGTCCGCGTACTTCGCCGTGTTCTGCAGAGCCTCCAGCGCCGAGAAGTACACGGCCGCCTCGACCTCCTGTGGGAAGCGGTCGACGTCGTCTGCCGCGACCTCGACCGGCACGGGGCACTTCCGGGCCTGCGCGATGAGCGCGGCTTCCAGGCCCTTGTCCGCCAGCAGCGGCGGGTAGATGCCCCGGGCGAGGTCGCGGAGATCCTCGAGCGCCTCCTGGGTCTCGGACTCGACCTGGGTCAGCATCTCGGCTGCCTTCGCCGGATCTCGCTCGGTCAGGCCGCGAGCGAGACGGGTCTTCACGGCGAGCGCCACGAGCTGCTGCTGGGCGCCGTCGTGGATGTTGCGCTCGAGCCGGCGACGTTCCCGGTCCTGCGCCGCCACGATCCGCTTCTGCGCCGCGCGGAGGTCCTCGAAGCGCGCCCGGAGCTCCTCAGTGAGTCGCACGTTGCGGAGCACGAGCCCGGCCTGCGCCGCGAGGTCCGAGATCAGCTTGTCGTCGGCGGGCGAGATCGGGTCGCTCGGCGGCTTGCGAACGGCGAGCGCGCCGAGGAGCTCACCGGCGTGCTCGACCCGGTAGACGCGGTCGGCACCCTGCAGAGCAGGGACGTCCCGGCTGTCGAGCGGCGCGACGCCGAGCCTCGGAGCGTCAGCGGGCCACACCGCCACGTCGCGAAGATCGTCGTCGACCTTCAGCCAGACGTCGGCACGCTCGGCCCCGACCCCCTCCCCGAGCACGCGCGCCATGCGGGGAAGGAGGTCGTCGTCACGGTAGGCCTCGCCGACCCGTTCCGCGAAGTCGGCGAGCACCTCGTACGGCGTGGCCCTGCGTCCGTAGACGAGGCGGTCGGCGAACTTCGTCAACCGCGCCCGCACCGGCTGGAACGTGACCGCCACGATGACGGCGGCGAGCATCGTCAGGATGGAGCTGTCGCGCCCCAGCCACGCCCCCACGCCCACCACGACCGTGAGGTAGACGAGCGTCGCGAACACGGCCAGCGCCGCGTAGACGACCGCCCGCTTCACGACCACGTCGAGGTCGTAGAGGTGGAACTTCAGGACCGCGATGCCGATCGAGATCGGGAACGCGAGGAACCCGGCGCCGCCGACGACCGCGGACAGCGTCGCGTCATCCACGGAGTCGGAGACGAGGATCGCGACGAAGGCTGCGAGCAGCCCGAACGCGACCCACTTGATCTGTTGGCGTTCAACGCCGCCGGCCCGGCGGAACCGGATGAACACGGACGCGACGGAGACCGCCCACGTCCCGAAGTAGAGGACCGCGAAGACGGCGTCGGGGATCGCGAGCCGTTCGAGGGCTTCGATGTGCAGCGGGTTGTCGAGCACGATCGTGTCGCTCGACGTGCTCACGGTGGGGGAACCGAGGGTCAGCGCGATGAACAGAACGAACAACATCCCGAGGATCCACCAGAGGAACGGCTTCCATCGTGGCGACGGAAGGTGACCATCGGGGAACAGCAGGGGCAGGAGGAAGAGGACCGGGAGGATGCCGAACAACCATCCGAATCCCGACAACAGGCCCATGAGCCGGGTCATGAGGGTAGAGTCCCCACGCTCGTAGAGCCACGTGGCGAGCTCGCCGGACATGAACGACATCGCCGTCGTGAAGCATCCCCAGAGCAGGAGGACACCGACCGCGTTCCTCCGGTCACGGCTGACGATCATCGCGCCGACCGCCCCGAACATCGAGAACGCGATGATGTACGGGACCTGCGCACCCAGGGGTTCGTCGTTGGCGGCAACGAGCACGGTCCCGACGACCGCGATCGCGATGAACCCCGCGAGGACGAACCAGGGCCAGCTCGCTCGGCGATCGTCGGACGTGATCATGACGCCGGCACCGGGACGCTGCCGCTGAGGGTCGCGCCGGCCCCCGGCTCGCTCGTGACCTCGACGCGACCCTCGAGCGCTCCGAGACGGTCGACGATGCCCTGCAGTCCCGTGCCGTATCCCGTCTCGGAGGGATCGAACCCGCGCCCGTCGTCGCGGACGCGGAACCGCAGCTCCCCGTTCGATCGCTCGAACGAGACGGTCGCCGAGGTCGCCTGGGCGTACTTCGCGACGTTCTGCAGGCCCTCGAGCACCGAGAAGTACACGGCTGCCTCGATGTCCTGGGGAAGGCGGTCGACGCCGTCGGCCTCGACCGTCACGGGGATCGGCGACTTCCTCGCCTGGGCTTCGAGTGCGGCGGCGAGCCCCTTGTCGGCCAGCAGCGGCGGGTAGATGCCCCGAGCGAGGTCGCGCAGGTCCTCGAGGGCCACTCCGGTGTCGACCTGGAGCGCGGCGACCATCTCCTTGGCCTCGGCGGGGTCGCGATCGATCAGCTGTTCGGCGAGGCGCTGGCGCACCTGCAACGCGACGAGCTGCTGCTGGGCGCCGTCGTGGATGTTGCGCTCGAGCTTGCGACGTTCCTCGTCCTGCGCGGTGACGAGGCGCTTCTGTGCAGCTTGCAGGTCGGCCAGGCGGGCACGGAGCTGCTGGGTCAGTCGCTCGTTCCGCAGCACGAGCCCGGCCTGGGCCGCCAGGTCTTGCACGAGCTGTTCGCGCGTCTGGTCGATCGGGTCGCTGGCCGGCATCGACACGGCGAGGGCACCGAGCACCTGCCCCTGGTGCCGGACCTCAACCACGAGGTCATCGGTGGCCTCGTGAGCGTCGGGCGGCCAGGTCGCGACCGTTCGGAGCCCCTCGTCCACGATCATGCGCACCTCGGAACGCTCGGCGCCCACGCCCTCGAAGAGCACACGCGCCAATCGGGGAAGCACGTCGTCGGAGGAGTAGGTGCCGGCGAGCTGTTCGCCGAACGTCGCGACCACCTCGTACGGGGTCGCCCGCCTGCCGTAGACGATGCGGTCGGCGAACCTGCGCGCCCGCGCCCGCACCGGTTGAAAGACGAGGGCGACGATCCCGGCGGCGAACGCGGAGAGCAGCGGGGATCCGCTCGACCCGACGAGCGCACCGACACCGGCGACGACACCGACGTAGACGAGGGCGATGAAGGCCACGACGATCGCGATCACGACGGTCTTGCGGATCACGACGTCGATGTCGTAGAGGCGATACCGCAGGATGGCGACCCCGGTCGCGACGGGGATCAGCATGAAGCTCATCGCGCTCAGGTTCTGGATCCACGAGTTCCACGCGTCGTCGTTGCCGAGCCCGGGGATGAACGATAGGGCGAAGAGCAGGGCCATGACTGACGCCGCGTACGCGAGCCAGCGGATCTGATGCCGCACGACGTCGTCGGTCGTCCGACGCATACGCACGACGAGACTGACGAAGCCACCGACCACGAGCACAGGAGCCGAGAGCAGCAGGGCCCCGAAGACGACATCGACCGCCTTGATCGCTTCGATACCGATCGGGTTCTCGATCTCGGGATAGCCGGAGTCGGCGAAGTCACCCGGGTAGAACCAGATCGCCACGAAGACGATCGCCATGGCGATGCCGCACATCCATGCGAACCATCGCCAGCGCGGCGATGGCAGGTGCCCGTCGGGGAAGAGCAGGAGCAGGAACCCGGAGATCGCGATGAAGGGCACCCACCCCGGGCCGCCGAGCGCGAGGCCCAGGGGGCCGTACGGCAGGTCGTGCTCGATGGCGTAGGCGCCGTAGCCCTGCACGGGGCCCAGGATCGCGACGCCGACGCCCATCGCCACCATCAGCCAGGCGAGGCGATTGTCCGGGCGACGGCTGAGGACGAAGAAGCCGACCGCGGGGAACGACAGCAGGAGTGCGGAAAACACCGCCTCGTCGGGACGCCCGGCAGCGATCTCCAGCGCGATCGTGGCGGCCGACCCGACGACGACGATGGCGAGGGCCACGTTGGCGAGCCGTCGGAGCTGCCGCTCGCTCAGGGTCATCGAAACGCCCCCGACACCCGGAACACCTCCACCGGCTCCTCACGGCCCTTCACGTGCCGGATGCCGATCGGCTCGCACGCGATGCCGTCCGAGGCCGCGACCGTGGTGGCCGTCGCGACGATCTCGCCACCGGCCGCCTCGTTCTGCAGCCGCGATGCGATGTTCACGGCGTCGCCCACGACCGTGTACTCGAGACGCCCGCCGCCACCCACCGTGCCCGCGATCACCCTGCCCGTGTTCACCCCGATCCCGACGCCCATCTCGGGCAGGTCGACGACATCCCAGCCGGCCTCGTTCAGCTCGGATTGTCGCTGCTGCATCGCGATCGCACACCGCAGCGCGCGTTCGGCGTGGTCGGGCAACGGCTCGGGAGCGCCGAAGACGGCCATCACGGCGTCACCCTGGAACTTGTCGATCGTGCCGCCGTGTGCGGCCACGACCTCGGCCATCGCCTCGAGGTGTCGGCCCACGACGGCGGCGACGTCTCGGGCCCCGAGCCGTTCCGCGATCGTCGAGAAGCCCCGGATGTCGCTGAACAGCACGGTCACCTCGACCTCCTGGGGCTCGATCGCGGTCTCTGGATGGGAGGCGAGTCGCTCGGCGAGCTGCTGAGGCACGAAGCTCGCGAGCGTGTTGCGCGAGACGGTCTGCTCGACGACCGCGGAGTGCAACCGCCTGAATTCGTCGACCAAGCCGGCCGAGCCCTCGCCTGCCGCCATGCCGCGGAACAGTTCGGTCACCTGACGGTCGACGGCCTCCTGGGTCGTGCCGAGGGCGGCGGCGATCTCCTCGTACCCGAGGCCCTTCGCCATCATGTCGAGCAGCTGGCGGTCGCGTTCGGCAGCCTCGCCACGCCCGGACAGGCGCTCGGCGATCGTCGGATCCACGGTACTCCCGCCCGCATGCACCTCACGGATCGCGCGCGCGAGCTCGTCGCCCTGGGCGATGCGGTCCTTCAACAGGTACGCGAGCCCACTGTGGCCGCCGCCAAGCAGGGCGATCGCGTACTCCTCGTCGTCGTGGGCGCTCAGCACGACGACGCCCGTGTCGGGGTGCAGCTCCCGGATCGAATGGGCGCAGTCGATGCCCTCGAGCTGGAAGCTCGGCGGCATCTTGATGTCGGTCACGACGACGTCGGGCACGTGCTCGGCGGCGGCCTCCAGGAGCGAGGGGGCATCTTCGGCGACGCCCACCACCTCGATGTCCTCGTAGGAGTCGAGCAGGGCGCGCACACCCTCGCGGACCAGCACGTTGTCTTCGCCGAGCACGACCGTGATGCTCACGCCGTCCGCCTTCCCGTCGAGGGGTGCCCGTGTACCATCCGCGCATGCTGCGCGTGGTCTTCGCGGAGGACAACTACCTGGTTCGCGAGGGGACCATCGCCCTGCTCTCCGGCGTCGACGACATCGACGTCGTCGGCACGGCCGAAGCCTACGACGAGCTCATCGCCGCGGTCGAGGCCCAACGGCCCGACGCGGTGCTCACCGACATCCGCATGCCTCCCACCGGCACCGACGAGGGCATCCGGGCGGCGAAGGCGATCAGGGCCGAGCACCCGGACGTCGGGGTGGTGGTGCTCTCGCAGTTCGCCGACGAGGAGTACGCGTACGACCTGCTGAAGGACGGGGCGGCAGGCCTGGGCTACCTGTTGAAGGAACGCGTGGCCGACGTCGAGGAAGTCGTCCGCGCGCTCAACGAGGTCGCGCGCGGCGGCAGCGTGCTCGACCCGAAGGTCGTCGAGTCGCTGGTGGCCGCGAAGGATCGCATGGCGCACTCCCCGCTCTCGTCGCTCACGGGCCGGGAGCGCGAGGTGCTGAGCCACATGGCGCAAGGCGAGAACAACGCGGCGATCGCGAAGTCGCTGTTCCTCACCGAGCGGGCGGTCGAGAAGCACATCAACTCGCTGTTCCACAAGCTCGATCTCACCGAGGAGCCCGACGTACACCGACGGGTGATGGCCGTGCTGGCCTTCCTTCGGGAGACGGAACAGGCGTAGGCTCGCACCGCCCGCAGCCGTGGCCCGTGCTCGACCACCGGGCCTCGATCGATGGAGGTTGCGATGACTGGACGTGAGACGGTCGAGGCCCTCGTGGCCACCCTCAATGCCCGCAACGTGGCCGGCATGGACGACCTCTTCCACGAGGACGCCGTGATGGAGTGGCCGCAGTCGGGCGAGCGCATCGTGGGCGGCGACAACCGGCGAGGCGTGTACAACGCGTTCCCGGCGCTGCCGACCATCACCCCGCGCCGCATCGTCGGCGAGGGCGACCTGTGGGTCGCCGAGTCCACCCTCGACTACGGGGGCGGGGCCGTGTACCAGGCCGTCTTCATCTTCGAGATGCGCGACGGCAAGATCGCCAAGGAGACCGCGTACTGGGCCGAGCCGTTCCCGGCACCGGACTGGCGCGCAGCCTGGGTCGAGCACATGGACGCCTGAGCCGGGGCGAGACCACGGCTCACGGTGCCTCACTGGGCCCTCCGCGTGTCCACGATGAAGACGCTGCACGGCGAGTGGCGCAGCACGAGGTTCGGCACGCTGTCCTTCACGCGCCACCACGACCCTCTCGTGCCGCGGTTGCCGAGCACGATCGTGTCGGCGCCGATCTCGGCAGCGACCTCGCAGATGCGCTCGGCCGGTTCGCCACGTTCGATGCGAGTGCTCATCGTGACCTCCGGGAACCGTCGGGTGATGTCCGAGAGGTAGCGACCGGGGTCGGGCGCTCGGTCGGGGTCGACGGCGGCCTTGACGTCCCCATCAGATCGCACGAGCAGCACGAGCAGCTGGGCGCTCCGGTCGCGGGCGAGCCGTGCAGCACCCTCGACGGCCAGGTCGGCGGCAGCACTGGAGTCGGTACCAACGAGGATCGTCATCGTGAGCCTCCTCTTCTCGGTGAACCAACGGTAGGCCGGTCCACGTGCCACGACGATGACGCGAGCATGCGGTTCCCTCCGTGATGGCTGCACCACCGCTCCCGGGGTGTTCCCGGCCGCGAGAAGGTGTGGTCTCGCCCATGGAACGCAGCAGCGGACGGTGTCACCATCCGATCATGGATGCGCCACCACAGGTCCACCGGCTCCCTCAGCGGCTCGCCTGGCCGGCCACCCGGGGCAGGCATCGCCCTGATCGAGTGGGGACGGTCGTCATGACGACGTCAGAGCAGAGCGACGCAAGGATCGAGCCCGCCCCGCGCAACGGCTCGCTCGAGTTCGCCGTGCGCGATGTGACGGTGGGGAGCGCCCCGGAGGCGGGCACGACCGTCACGGGCACGACCGTCACGGGCACGACCGTCAGCGGTTCGATACGCATCGGAGCCGCACCGTGACTCCGGAACGCGCTCGGACTGCGGTCCGCACGCTCGGCGTGGCCGCCGTCACGCTGCTCGTGGTCGCGATCGTCCTCACGACGATGGATCCAACGACCGATGCCGGAGAGCTTCCGTCGATCGTGATCATGGCGATCGGCATCACGGCGTTCGCCGTGATCGGACTCGTGATCGCTGCGAAGGCGCCCACGAATCCGATCGGGTGGCTCTACGCGACGATCGGCCTCAGCGTGATCGTGCTGATCGCCGCGAACGAGTACTCGATCGTCGGGCTCGACCGAGGGCAGCTCCCCGGTCCGGGGCTCGCGCAGTTCCTCTCCACGATCGCGATGCTCCCGGCGGTCGCTTCGCTCCTGTTCGCGCTGCTGCTCTTCCCCACCGGGCGGCTCCCCTCGCCACGATGGCGGGTCGTCGGTTGGGCGATCGCTTCGGGCACGGCGATCGCGTTCGTCGCGAGCGGGCTCCATCCGAGCACCTTCATGGTGGGAACCGACCTGTACGTGGCCAACCCCTTCGCCGTCCCGGCGATCGCCTCGTGGACGTGGCTCGGGCTCGCTGCCACGATCACGATACTGTCCGCCGCAGCCGGCGCCGTCGGCGCCGTCGTCGTCCGGTTCCGACGGGCACAGGGCGACGAGCGCCAACAGCTGCGCTGGTTCGTGTACGGCATCAGCGTCGTCATCACCTCCCTCCTGCTGTTGCTCGTCGCCGGCGACACGCCCGTGGGCGACGCCGCCTGGTTCACCTTCGTGACCTCGCTCCTGTTCGCCATGCCCGTCGCCACCGCGATCGCGGTGCTGCGCTACCGCCTCTACGACCTCGATCTCGTGATCAAGAAGACGGTGATCTTCGCGCTCACGGTGGTGCTCGTGATGGCGGTCGGCCTCGGTGTCCTCCTCACCATCAGCAGCCCGCTGACCGACATCGCCCCCGACGAGACGCAGGCGGTCGGGATCACGGGCGTCGTGATCGGGGCGCTGATCTGGCCGCTCTGGAGGCTCGCACGCAGGATCGGCGACCGCATCGTGTACGGGGGTCGAGCCACGCCCTACGAGGCGTTGACCGAGTTCTCCGAGCGATTGTCCGAGGCCTACGCGACCGACGACGTGCTGCCACGGATGGCTGCCGTGCTCGGCGAGAGCACCCGAGCGGCGGAGGCGCGTGTGTGGCTGCTCGTCGGAGGGGAGTTCCGGCCGGAAGCCGCCTGGCCGGCGTCGGTGCTCGACGCGATGCCGATCCGCCGACCCGCGGACGATCTGCTCCCCGTATTCGCCGGTGCCGACGTCGCGGTCGAGGTGCGCCACCGGGGTGAGCTGCTCGGTGCGCTCACGGCGACGTCGCACGCGAACGATCCCATCGACACCGGGCGCACGGAGCTGATGCGCGACCTCGCGGCGCAAGCGGGCATCGTGCTGCGGAACGTTCGCCTGATCGAGGAGTTGCGGGCCTCTCGCCAACGCCTCGTCGCGGCCCAAGACGAGGAACGGCGACGCCTCGAGCGGAACATCCACGACGGAGCGCAGCAGCAACTCGTTGCGCTCGGCGTGAAGCTGCGCCTGGCAGATTCGTTGCTGGAGCGCGATGCAGCGAAGGCTCACGAGATGCTCGCGCAACTGCAGACGGAGACGCAGACCGCGATCGACGACCTGCGCGATCTCGCCCGAGGCATCTATCCGCCGTTGCTCGCCGACCGTGGGCTCGAGGCAGCCCTCGCCGCCCAGGCCCAGAAGTCACCGACGCCCGTCGCTGTGGAGGCCGACCGCGTCGGCCGATACGACCAGGACATCGAGGCGGCCGTCTACTTCTCCTGCCTCGAGGCCTTGCAGAACATCGCGAAGTACGCGGCGGCATCGTCCGCCTCGATCCGGCTCGCCCAGCGCAACGGATCGCTCGAGTTCACCGTGACCGACGACGGAGCGGGCTTCGACCCCGGTACCGTGACGCTCGGGTCGGGCTTGCTGGGGATGACCGACCGCATCGACTCGATCGGCGGGGAGCTCACGATCGAGAGCGCCCCGGGGGACGGCACGACCGTCCGCGGATCCGTTCCAGTAGTCTGAGCTGGACTAGCTGGCGATCGCGGCGGACCACGCATCCTCGAGCCGATCCGGCCCGAAGACCGCCTTCGGGATGTACGCCGCGGCGCCGCACTCGGCGGCACGAGGCGCGTACTCCGCTTCCTCGTAGGTCGAGAGCAGGAGCACGACCACCGCGCCCTCGCCGCCCGCGAGGATCTGGCGTGTGGCATCGAGGCCGTTGATGCCGGGCAGGTTCACGTCCATGAGCACCAGGTCGGGCGTGAGGTCGACCGCCATCGTGACCGAGTCCTCGCCGGTCTCGGCTTCGCCCACGACCTCGAAACCGTCGGTGGCGTCGACGACCATGCGCGCCGCCATGCGGAACGGCTCCTGGTCGTCGACGATGAGGACTCGGACGGTCATGATCATGTGCCTCCATGTAGAAGCGTCCCACGGCTCGGGTGCCGTGCCAGTGATGCCAGCACCACTTTCCGTGAGCCTGCTGGTGGCCGGAACATGTCGCCGACCGAGCCCGTCGCTCATCAGACCGTCGGCATCGGCGGTCCGATGAGCGACGCGCCTTTCGACCGATTGCCACGACGGCATGAACCGTGCTTGACTCCGCCGCACCCCGACCAGAGGAGTCAGTATGTCCGTCCGTCCCAGTCGTCCTGCGTTGTTCGCCGTCGCCGCCGCGCTGCTCGCCGGGACGACGCTGGCTGGCACCGTCACGCCGGTCGTCGCGGCCCCCCCGCGGCCGGACCCGGTGATCACGGCGGTCGGCGACGTCGCCTGCCAGTCGTTCAGCCAGAGCGACGGCGAGGGTGCCTGCCGATCCGACGAGGTCGCGGCCCTGATCACCGACCTCGCGCCCGACCGCTTCCTCGCCCTCGGAGACCTCCAGTACAACAACGGCACCCTCGATGAGTTCCTGCGCGTGTGGGATCGGCAGTTCGGCTCCCTCAAGCCGATCACGATGCCGACGCCCGGCAACCACGAGTACGGCACCGAGGGGGCGCAGGGGTACTTCGACTATTTCGGGGCCGTGGCGAACGGACCACTCGGCTACTACTCGTTCGACCTCGGCGAATGGCACATCGTGTCGTTGAACTCCGACATCTGCCGCGACGATCCCGGCTGTGGTCCGGGCACCCCGCAGTACGAGTGGCTCGCCGCCGATCTGGCCGCCCACGACGACGCGATGTGCACGCTCGCGTTCCAGCACCACCCGACGTTCGACTGGCGGCAGTGGGAGAAGTTCGTGGATCCGGACGGCACCAACCCGAACGCCGGCTCGGAGAACGAGATGTACTTCGACATGTGGCGGCTGATGGACGGACACGGCGTCGACGTGCTCCTCAACGGCCACAACCACATCTACCATCGCTGGGCCCCGCAGACGGCGGACGGGACGCGCGACGTGAACGGCATCCGCCAGTTCACGGTCGGCACCGGTGGCCGCTCGCTCTATCCGCTTGGCAAGAAGCCCCGGCCGGCGAACCTGCTGGCCGTGCAGAACAAGGCGTTCGGGGTGCTTCAGATGACGCTGCATGAGGAGAGCTACAGCTACGCGTGGGTCGGTCTGCCCACAGACCCTGCCTTCCGCGACAGCGGGTCGTTCGCGTGCAGGTGAACCCGACGAGCGCCGTCAGGCAGCGATCTCGGCGAGGCACAGGAACGCGCGCTCGAGCACGAGCCGCGTGTTGAGGTTCAGGTCCTCCGCGAGCTCGGCCCGGGCCGCCTCGACGCCGGCGAACCCGCGCGAGGCCCTGACCACCGAAAGATCGCTTCCCTGCTCCAGGTCGGGATTCAGCAGCTCGTCGCGCCGCGCCCCGACCTGCGCGGCGACCCGGTCGCGCAGCAGCGCCGAGACCGCGAGCAGCACCCAGTCGACGTAGTCGCGCTCTGCTCGGCGCTCGCGACGCTGGAACCGGACCTCGATACGGCGGATCGGGCCCCTGTAGACGTCCTCCGGCCGCCCCTTCGCGTCGAGGAACGGGGCGAGCTCTTGCTCGAGGTCGGCCTTCATCGCCTTCTTGTACCCCGACGCCGCCGCGAGCACCGAATCGGCAGCCTCGAGCGCGCCGGCGGGACCTCGAGTCGCCTGGTCGAGCGCGTCGATCGCCGCGTCGCGGAACGCGAGCCCGTCGTCGGTCGCCGCGAGCCGCCGCGCCCGGCCGAGGTTGCCGCCGGTGAGCCGGGCGGCGAGGTGCGCGTGTGTCTCGTCGACCCCCTCACCGACGAGCACGTCGACCACGAACGTCTCGGAGAGCGCCGTGAACATCACCGTGTGGCACCGGGAGCGGATCGTGTCGGGCAGCTCATGAGCCCGGGCCGACATCAGCAGGAACACCGCGTCGGCAGGCGGCTCCTCGAGCACCTTGAGCAGGGTGTCCGCGGCGGCCGGTGAGAGCCGGTCGGCTTCCCGGATCACGAAGATCTTCCGGCCCGGCTCGGGCGCGGTGCGCGAGACCGGGGTCCAGACCTCCTCGCGGATCGTGTTCACGTGGATATCGCGCCCCTCGGGCTCGACCAGGAACTCGTTGGGGTGCTGATCCTTCAACGCCAGCCGGCAGTCGCGGCACTCGCCGCAGCCACCCTGACGGCACAGCAACGCGGCCGCGAACGCTCGCGCGGCGAGCGACTTGCCGCTTCCCTCAGGGCCTGCGAACACGTACGCGTGGTGCGGACGCTCGGCGGCCCCCTGCAGGAACGCCATCGCATGCTGTTGCCCGGGCACCTGTCCGAGCACGGCGAACACCATCGCGCGAGTGTATCGGCGGCCGACGACGAGCCTGCTAGGTGCTCGGATCGACGCCGTTCGAGTCCTCGTACTCCTCGATTGCCTTGTCCAGGGCGGCGCGCACGTCGTCGAAGACCTCGGCCGGGCTCTGGTCGGCGTCGACCAGCACGAAGCGCTCGGGGTGCTCCTCGGCGATCTTCAGGTAGGCGTCGGCGACCTTCGAGTGGAAGTCCTGCCCTTCGAGCTCCATGCGGTCGGGAGCCTCGGTGGAACGCAGCAACCCGCGCTCCGGCTCGAGGTGGAGCAGGATCACGAGGTCGGGGAAGAGCCCCTGCGTCGCCCAGACGTTGAGCGTGAGCACGTCCTGCTCACCGAGGCCGCGCCCCCACCCCTGGTAGGCGAGCGACGAGTCGACGTAGCGATCGCAGATCACGACCTTGCCTTCGGCCAGGGCGGGGCGGATCACGCTCGAGACCATCTGCGCGCGGGCGGCTGCGAACAGCAGGGCCTCACTCCGTGCGTCGAGCTTGCCCGTCTCGGGGTCGAGCAGCACCTCTCGGATCTTCTCCCCGAGCTCGGTGCCCCCGGGTTCCCGGGTGACGAGCACCCCTTCAGGTACTTGATCACGCAAGTATTCCTCGGCGAGGCGGATCTGTGTGCCCTTCCCGGCGCCCTCGACGCCCTCGAAGGCGATGAACAGCCCGGTCGACGGCGGGCGCTTCAGCTTCGGCACGAGCATGAGTGGCTGCGGTCGGGACAGGCGATGGCGATGCAGCAGGCGTCGCGTGTTGAGGCCGGCGACGGCAGCGAGCGCCCCGGCCGTCCACAACGCGAGCCGAGTGCCCGAGAGATCGAAGCGTTGGCCGCCGACATAGAACTCGTAGTCGCCATAGACGCTCGACAGGATAGGGAACAGCGTGAGGCTCATGAAGAGCCCGAGGCGGGACAGCGTCGTGAGCGACGCGAAGGTCCGCCCCCGGTACTCGTCCTCGACGTTCTCCTGCAGCAGCGTGTAGCCGCTGACCCACGCGAGGCCACAGAACGCGCCGAGCCAGACGCAGACCACCGCGGCGAGGGACAGGTTCGGCATCGACGCCAGCACGAACAGGGCGCCGGCCGCCGCAACGAGGGCCCAGACGAACGCGAACCCCCGGTCGACGACCTTGGCGACCTGGTTCGCGGCCGCCATGCCGAGCCCCATCCCGATGCCGAACGCGGTGACGATGATGCCCCATGCCGCGGCATCGGCGTCGAGCGTGCTCACGAAGATCGGACCGACGGCCAGCACCGCTCCGACCGCCGCGAACGCGACGACGATGCCCGCCGTCATCGCGGAGGCGATCGAGTCCTCGCGCAGGAAGCGCAACCCGTCGACCACATCACGCCAGACCCGTCCCAGGTCGAGCCGCCCGTGGAGCGAGCGAGACGCCGAGGGCGGGAAGGCGATGCGGCTGACCATGAACGCCGAGAACGCGAACGTACCCGCGTCGAGCAGCAGGGCGAGGGACTCGGGCCGAGCACCGAGCCAGGGCACGCGCGCGCCCACCCACGAGCTGAAGGCCGCGAGCAAGGAGAAGACCGCCGCCCCGAGCGGAAGGGTCGCGTACGTGCTCACCAGTCCGATCGCGTTCGCGTTCCCGAGCTGGCGGCGCGGCACCATGTTCGGCAGGGTGGCGTCGCGGGCAGGGCTCCACAGCAGCGAGAGACACTCGATCGCGAAGGACAGCAGGAAGATGGCCCACAGCTCCCCGACGAACGCCATCGCCGCATACATCGTGCCCCGGCCGACGTCGGAGAGCATCATGATGTGCTTGCGATCGACGCGGTCGACGAGGGCTCCCGCGATCGGACCGAAGAGCACCGCCGGCAGCATCCGAGCGATCATCACGGCGCCGATCGCGAAGCCAGCCGTCGCGACCGAGCCGGACAGACGGGTGACGAGGGTCGTCACGGCCACGAAGCCGACCCAGTCGCCGAGCGAGGAGATGGTCATCGCGGCGAGCAGTCGCGAGAACGCCGGATGCGTCAGTAGGTCCTTGAACGTCGCCGGACGGGTTCCGCGGAGGGCGGCGACCTCGTCGGCGACCGAAGCCACGACCTGCTACGCCTCGGGAACGGCAGCGTCGGACGCCGGCTGAGGTGTCTTCGTGCCGGGCGTCGTCGTCTTCGCGGCGGCCGTCGGGGTCCTTTTCTTGGCGGCGCTCTTCTTGCGCGCGGTCGGCTTCTTCTTCGCCGCCGTCTTCTTCGCGGCGGCGCGCGCCGCTCGTGCGGTGGCCTTCGCTTCGCGGGCCGCGGTCTCGGCCTCGACGTCGCCGTTCTTCGTGACGTTGAACTCCAGGTCGAGCTCGGCACCGCATCCCCAACACTTCAGCGACTTCGGCCGGCGCAGCAGGAGGGACCCGCACTCCGGACACGGACGGTCCTTCTCGGGAGGGTTCCCGACGGCGCAGTCGCAGTCCGGATACCGGCTGCAGCTGTAGAAGAGCGACCCGAACCGGCTCCGCTTCTCGATCAGCTCACCCTCACCGCACTGCGGGCACGTCACCCCCGTCGAGACCGGTGGGTCCTTCTTGATGTAGCGGCAGTCGGGGTAGCCGCTGCATCCGGTGAACGGCCCATAGCGGCCCACGCGCCGCTGGAGCTGCTTCCCGCACTCGGGGCAGACCTCGTCGAGCATCTCGGGCTCGGGGCGGACGCTGCCGTCCATGTTGCGGATGTAGCGGCAGTCGGGGTAGTTCGTGCAGCCCACGAACTTGCCGTAGCGGCCGAGCTTGACCTCGAGCTTCCCGGGCTCACGTCCCTCGGTCGGACAGAGCGGGCACTCCTCGTCGAGCTCCTCGCTGAACCGCTCGAAGCTGTGCTCTGCCTTCTCGAGCGCGCGCTCGAACGGCCCGTAGAACTCCTCGAGCATCGTAATCTTGCGCAGGTCGCCCTCGGCGATGTCGTCGAGCTCCTTTTCCATGTACGCGGTGAACGTGACGTCGACCACGTCGGGGAAGTGCTCGATCAGCTTGTCGGTGACGACCTCGCCGGTGTCGGTGGGCTTGAACCGCTTCTCCTCGAGCGTCACGTACTCGCGGCGCTGGATCGTGTCGATGATCGACGCGTACGTCGATGGACGGCCGATGCCGAGCTCCTCGAGCGTCTTCACGAGCGAGGCCTCGGAGTAGCGAGGCGGAGGCTGCGTGAAGTGCTGCTCGGGCAGCACCTCGAGCATGCGCAACAACTGTTCAGCCGTGAGCAGCGGCAGCGTCTTCTCGGCGTCCTCGTCGGGCCCCTCGTCGCGGCCCTCTTTGTAGACGCGGATGAAGCCGTCGAACGTCATCGTCTGCCCGGTGGCGCGTAGCCCGTACTCGAGGTCGCCGTCGCTCGCTTCCCCCTGCTGCGCGGCCGTGATCGCGGCGATGTCGACGCCAACCTGGTCGAATCGCGCCTCGGCCATCTGGGTGGCCATCGTTCGCTGCCAGATCAGCGTGTACAGGCGTCGCTGGTCACGATCGAGAGAGGCGGCGACCCGTTGGGGTGTTCGCATCACGCTGGTGGGGCGCACTGCCTCGTGCGCCTCCTGCGCGTTGCGGCTGCGTGTCCTGTACCGGCGAGGCTCCGCGAGCGTGTAGCGCTCGCCGTACTCGGTCTTCACGAGCTCGGCGATCTCGCGAACCGCCGTGTCGGCGATGTTCACGGAGTCGGTCCGCATGTACGTGATCAATCCGACCGTGCCCTCGCCGGGCAGGTCGATGCCCTCGTAGAGACGCTGGGCCAGCGTCATCGTCTTGCGGGCGCTGAACCCGAGCTTGCGGGCGGCTTCCTGCTGCAGCGTCGACGTCGTGAACGGCGGCGCCGGCGAGCGCTTGCGCTCCTTCTTCTCGACGTTCGTGACGTGATAGGACGCGCGGCGCAGCCGCTCGACGTGCGCCGCGGCGTCGGCCTCGGCCGCGAGCAGCACGCCCTTCTTGTCGGGCGACGCGGCGACCTTGCCCTCGGGCACCTGGGTGAGCCGGGCGGTGAACGGCTGCTCGACGTCGTCGGGCGTGAGCCGCACGTCGACGCTCCAGTACTCGACGGGAACGAACGCTCGGATCTCGCGCTCGCGCTCGACGATCAGCCGAACCGCGACGGACTGCACACGGCCGGCCGAGAGACCGGGGCGGACCTTCTTCCACAGCAGCGGCGAGATGCGATAGCCGACGAGGCGATCGAGGATGCGGCGAGCCTCTTGCGCGTCGTAGAGCTGAAGGTCGATCGCGCGCGGTTGGCCGAACGCTTCCAGGATCGCATCGCGCGTGATCTCCGTGAACGTGACGCGCTTCGCGGTCGCGGGGTCGACGCCCAGCAGGGTGGCGACGTGGTACGCGATCGCCTCGCCCTCGCGGTCGTAGTCGGTCGCCAGGATCAGGTCGCCCGAACCAGCCTTGAGCGCCTTCTTCAGCTCGCCGAGGTGACGCTTCGAGTCCTCGGGCACGACGTAGTCGGGCGTGAACGCGTGCTCCACGTCGACTCCGAGGCCCCCGTAGCCCTTGCCGAGGTCCCGGATATGCCCATACGAAGCCCGGACGGCGAAGTCGCCGCCCAGGTATTTCTCGATCGTCTTCGCCTTGGCGGGCGACTCGACGACCACGAGTGTCTTTCCGTTGGCCATGGCGGGGGAACCTTTACGGGTCTCGGGGTGAGGGTGTCAAGCCCACCGGTCGGCGGGGAACCCGGCGGCGACCGTACCATCGGGAGGACGCTTCACCGCTCAGGGATGGCTGCCGACACCCTTCCGGAGGCCGAAGAACGCGCTGGTACGGTCTCCGTATTCCCGAGCCCGAGAGGTCCATACCCATGCTCGAGTGGCTGCATCAGCTCGTGATCGACGCCGTCGCGGGCTACGGCTACGTCGCCATCTTCGTGCTGATGGCCCTCAGCTCCGCCTGCGTGCCGATCCCGAGCGAGGTCACGATGTTGTTCGGCGGCGCGCTCGCGGCGCCGGGATTCGCAGCCGAAGGGCAGGAGCTCTCGCTCTGGGCGGTGGGCGCGGTCGGCTCGATCGGCACGCTGGTGGGCTCCTGGGCCGCCTACTGGGCAGGAGCGGTCGGCGGCCGCCCGATGATCGACCGATTCGGACGCTATCTGCTGATCCGCCCTCGCGAGGTCGATCAGGCGCACGAGTGGTTCGAGCGGCACGGCGACGCGACCGTGGCCTTCTCCCGCGTCCTGCCGGTGTTGAACACCTTCATCTCCCTGCCAGCGGGTGTCGTCCGGATGCCGTTCTGGCGCTTCACCTGTTACACGCTGCTCGGCGCGGTGCCGTGGACGTTCGCCCTCGCGTGGTTGGGCTACCAGCTCGGAGACCGCTGGGAGATGGTCGAGCGTGCCCTGCGGCCGTTCTCATGGGCGATCGCCGCCCTCTGCGTCGTGGCGGCCGTCTGGTACGTGCGACGACGGTGGAAGGTGGTGCGTGAGGAGTACGCGGCCCTCGACGCCGCGAACGCCCCCGGCGGACCGCTCGAACCGTCGGCCTGAGCCTGGTCCATCGGCCGTAGCGAACCTCACCCAACGGCGCGATGTTTGCGTACGCCACCCCTCGAACACTGACGCCCAGCTAAGGCATTTGAGGAGGTCGCGCGTGAGGAAGCGATGGACGATCGCGATGATGACGACCGCGCTGGTCGTGTCGCTCGCTTCGAGCGCTCAGGCAGCGCCGACGGTGACGGCAGACCTGGTTCGCGTCACCGACACGTCGGCATGGTCTTCCGCCAGTCCCGACCCGACCGGGCTCGCCTTCATACCTTCGACGGGCGCTCTCCTCATCTCCGACGCCGAGGTCGACGAGATCGCGCCGCTCTGGTCCGGCTCGAACCTCTTCGTCGCCGCTCGGCACGGCGGCCTCCTGCGGAAGCGGTCGGTGGTCAGATCCACCCCCGAACCCGAGGACATCGCCTGGAGGGACCGCAAGAAGATCCTCTATGTCGTGGACGACGATCGGAACGAGGTGGCTCGGATCCGGGTCGGCCGGGACGGTCGCATCGGAACCCGCGACGATCGCAGCAAGGTCATCCTGCACACCAAGCGTTTCGGATGCCGTGACCCAGAAGGGCTCGCGTGGCATGCTGAGAGACGATCCCTGATCGTCACCTCTGCACGACAGAGCCGCGTCTACCTGATCCGCTCGGGAAGGGACCACAGGTTCGACACCCGCGACGATCGGGTGCGGAGCTTCCCGACGAAGCCGCTCGGATCGAGGTCACCGGAGGACGTGGCGGTGGATCCGGTATCGAACCACCTGCTGATCGTGAGCAGCAGGGACGATTCGATCGCGGAGACGACGATGCGGGGTCGACCGGTCAGGATGATCGACGTCTCGGCGGCCGGCCTCCGTCGCGGCGCGGGGATCGTCCTCGCGTGGAGCGCCGCCGATCCGGCGGTGTTCAATCTGTTCATCGTGGACAAGGGGGTCGACAACGAGACCGATCCGGGCGAGAACGACGGGCGTCTCCTCGAGTTCGTCTATCCCTGAGCCGATCAGAGGTTGACGAGCATCGTCCAGTGGTCGCCCTCCTCGGCGACCTTCTCGAAGCCGACTCGCTGATACATCATGCGCGAGCGGTTGTGCACGGCGACGGACAGCGACAGCGTCTGGAACCCTTCCTCGCGCGCCTGCACCATCGCGGCGCGCAGCAGCGTGCCGCCGATGCCCTTGCGGCGATGCAGCGGCTGCACGGCGACGGACAGTTCAGGCGTCTTCTCGTCGACGAAGCCGTAGCCGGGCTCGTCGGCCGTGAACTGCCGGTACCACACGGCGCCGACGGACATGCCGTCGATCTCCGCGATGACCCCGCCGTCGCCGGGCCTTCCCCACCCCTCGTGGTAGCGGCGAAGCACGGGCTCGTCGAGCACCTCGTCGATCGGCTCGGCCGGCCAGTCGGGGTTCCAGCGGGCGGCCTCGAACAGCATCGTCTTCAGGAACTCGGCATCGTCCTCGGTCGCCGGACGGATGTTCACCTGGCTCGCCTCCCGGTCGGCTCACGCGTGCATCGGCAACCGTACCGCAGCGGGCGCCTCAGCTCGTCGCCCCACGCTCGGCGGAGCGGGCCGATGCCCGATCCGTCTCGAGCCGATAGGAGACGCTCGTGAGCAGCACGCGTTGCTCGAACAGGAACAGACGCTTCACGAAGAGCGCCGTCTGACCGTGCAGGGGGAGCTGCCACCACTTCGCCACGACGTACTCGGGCACGACCACGTTCACGATCGTGTCCCCGCGCTCGGTGTACCGACGCACCTCGGCCAGCATCGGGATCGACAGGTCGCGGAACGGCGCCTCAACGATGTCGAGCGGTACGCCCTCGACGACGTCGAACCATTCCTCGCCGATCGAGAGCGCGGCCTCGGGATCGAGGTCGAAGTAGATCGCTCTCGTCTCGGTCGCGTCGAGGGTGCGCGCGTAGTTCACGGCGCGCACCGACACGTCGTTGACCGACGAGAGGAAGACGAGCGTCACCGTGCGTTGCGGGATCAACGGCTTGCCCCCGGCTCCCGACGGCGAGCCTTCCGCGAGCACGACCGGGGCGTCGGTGACGACCACGTTGGGGGTGCGCAGCATGCTGGCCTTCAGGCGCACGAGATCGCGGCTGCGCACGAGGTAGGAGAAGAGGCCCTGGGGTCGCAGCTGCTCGGGGACGACGACGGTGACGAAGTCGTCGGGTCCGCGATCGATCGCGTCGACCACGCGCCGGATGCCCGATGTCAGGCCAGACGCCTCGATCGGCATCAGATCGGGGATGCCGGATCCGACGAACGACCGCCAGCGCGCCTGCACCTCGCGGGCGACCTCGCCTTCGCGACACGGGAAGACCGGCCGGATGTCCTCCGGGCGGAACGACCGCAGGTATCCCACCGCCTCGGCGGTCGCAACGTCGAATTCACGGACGAGCAGCACCACGTGGTTCTCGCCGGGGGCCCCCGGCCGGACCCGACCGGCGCTGAGCTGGCGACGCACGCTCATGTAGTGGTGGTGGATCGAGTAGAAGATCGGCACCAGCAGGGCCATGATCAGGATCGAAAGCCAGGCGCCGCTCGACCACTTCGAGGCCGCGACCACGATCAGCACCACGAACGTCGTCACCGCGCCGATCGAGTTGATCACGATCGACCGTCGCCATCCCTTCATCGCGGCGTCGCCCTTGCGGCCCTCCACGATCCAGTGCTTCACCATGCCCGACTGCGAGAGCGTGAACGAGGTGAACACGCCGACCACGTAGAGTCCGATCACCGCGTTCAGGTTCGCGTCGAAGATGTACATCATCACCGCCGACAACAGCCCGAGCACCAGTACGCCGTTGGAGAAGACGAGTCGGTCGCCGCGGTTCACGAACTGGCTCGGCAGGTACCGGTCGCGCGCGAGGATCGACGCGAGCCGGGGGAAGTCCTGGTACGCGGTGTTCGCGGCGAGGATCAGGATCGCGGCCGTGAACACCTGCACGACGAAGAAGCCGAACGATCCCTCGCCGAAGACCGCGATCGCGATCTGCGCCGGCACCGAGCGCTCTTCGCTCGCGACGACGCCCTCGATGTGTGTGGCGAGCCACGAGATGCCGAGGAACATCGAGATCGCGATCCCGCCCATGATCGCGAGCGTCGTCGCGGCGTTGTGCGCCTGCGGGCGCTTGAACGCCGGCACGCCGTTGGAGATCGCCTCGACACCGGTGAGCGCGGTGGCGCCTGACGAGAACGCCTTGAGGAGCACGAAGAGCCCGACCGTGCCCGCGGTCGTCGCCGCGTCGTGGATCGGCTCGACCTCGACACCCACCGCCGGGCAGCCACCGAGGCACTGACCGAGCCCGAGCGCGATCAACGTCCCGATCGAGAGCACGAATCCGTACGTCGGGATCGCGAACAACACGCCCGACTCCCTGGAGCCGCGCAGGTTGGCGAGGGTGACGAAGGCCACGAAGAAGATCGAGAGCACGACCGCGTGCTCATTGGCGGCCGGCAGCGCCGACCCGATCGCGAACACCCCGGCCACGATCGAGACGACGACGGTCATCATGTAGTCGAAGAGCAGGGCCGCGGCCGCGACGAGCCCCGGAGCCTGGCCAAGGTTCTCCTTGCTCACGATGTAGGCTCCGCCCCCGCTCGGGTATGCCCGCACGGTCTGGCGGTACGACACGATCACGAGCGCCATCAACAGTGACACCGCGGCCGCGATCGGGAGCACGTATCCCTGTGGGGCGGCGGTCGCGATCGAGAGCACGAGGAGGATCTCGCCCGTGGCGTAGGCGACCGACGACAGCGCGTCGGACGCGAAGACCGGCAGCGCGAGGATCTTCGGGAGCAGCGTGTGCTCGAGCCGCGCGCTCGAGAAAGCCCGGCCGAGCATGACCCGCTTGAACACCCCGGTCGAGGCCGCGGGAAGGTCGGTCCTGGCCATCTCGCCAGCCTACGTCGTCGCCGGTGCCCCGGCGGTCGGGTCGGAGGTCGGGTCGGACCCGACCTCGGGCGCGGACAGGTGGAACGGCACGCTGGTGACCACCACGCCCGGCTCGAACAGGAGCACCCGCTTGAAGAACAGGGCCGTCTGGTTGTGCAGCAGGTTCTCCCACCAGTGCCGCGGCACGAGCTCGGGCAACACCACGGTGACGATCGTGTCGCCCCGGGATGTGTGCGCGCGGATCTCCTCGAGCAGCGGAGGACCGAAGTCGCGGAACGGAGCCTCGACCAACACGAGCGGCACGTCGAGCTGCCGCTCGTGCCACTCGTCGACCACGTCCTCGACCTCGTCGGGGTCGGTGACCATGTAGATGGCCTCGATCGCGGTGGGGTGCAGCGACTTCCCGTAGATCACGGCGCGAACCGTCGGATCGTGGACCGCCGAGACCGGGACGAGCACCACCGTGCGCTCCGGCTCGAGCGGGCGATCGCCCAGCCAGCTCGGTCGGGCCTCCGACGGTACGAGCGGCACGTCGGTCACGACCACGCGCGGCTCGAACAGCAGCGCGGTCTTGAGCAGGAACGCCTCCCGATGGCGCAGGAACTGCCACACGGTGTTGCGAGGGAGCAGCTCGGGGATCACCACCGTGAGGAACCGGTCACGCTCGTGGCGGGGCATCGACCGCACGTACCCACGGACCGCCCTGACGAGGTGCCGGTGGGCACCGCGAAGCGGCTCCAGGGCGCCCATGCGGGGGGCGACGACGGACCACTCGGCCGCTACGCCCTCGAACGCATCGGGAGAACCCACGTACAGCGCGGTGAACGCGGCCGGACGGACCGCCCGCAGGTAGGCGACCGCGTCGCGGGTCGCCAGCCCGAGGTCGGGAACCAGCAGCAGCATCGTGCCGCTCGCGGCGTCACGTCCGGTGAGACGGCGAGCCTGCAATGCGCGCGCCACGTGCTCGTAGTGGCGATGCACGCCCCAGAAGAACAGCACGATGAACGGCATCGCGACGATCACGATCCACGCGCCCTTGGCGAACTTCGTGATCGTGACGACGACGAGCACGATGCCGGTCGTGACAGCGCCGATGCCGTTGATCACCGCGCTCCGCTTCCAGCTCCCCTCCTTCGTGCGCATCCACCTCCGCACCATGCCGGCCTGCGACAGCGTGAACGCCGTGAACACGCCGACGACGTAGAGCTGGATCAGGCGGGTCAGGTTGGCGTCGAAGGCCCAGATCAGCAGCGCCGCGAGCCCCGCGAGCACGACGACGCCGTTCGAGAACACGAGCCGGTCACCCCGGTTGCGGAACTGCGAGGGCATGAACCGGTCGCGTGCCAGGATCGAGGCGAGCCGCGGGAAGTCCTGGAATGCGGTGTTGGCCGCGAGGATCAGGATGCCCGCGGTGAACACCTGCAGCAGCAGGAACATGATGCCGCCGCCGAAGACCGTGTCGCCGATCTGGGCGAGCACCGGCAGCTCGTGGGCGATGTCCTCCGTGATGCGTACGTGCAAGAGCACGGAGAGCGCCGTGATGCCGAGGAACATCGTGATCGACATCGCCCCCATCACGGCGAGGGTGGTCGCGGCGTTCCTCGCCTGGGGTCTGCGGAACGCCGGCACCCCGTCGGCGATCGCCTCGACGCCCGTCAACGCGGTGGCGCCCGACGAGAACGCCCGGGCGATCAGGAACAACGAGAGCGTGTGCTCGACCTCGAGGGGAAGGTCGGCGGTATCCGCCACCGGACATCCACCCAGGCATTCGACGAATCCGGCGACCAGGGTGATCCCGATCATCAGCACGAACCCGTAGGTCGGGATCGCGAACAGGGAGCCGGCCTCCTTCACTCCCCGCAGGTTGGCGAGCGTCACCAGGGCGACGAGCCCGATCGCGATCGGCACCCGCACCGGCACGAGGGTCTCCGGAGCGACGGAGGCGATCGCCGTGGTCCCGGCCGTGATGCTCACCGCCACGGTCAGCACGTAGTCGGTCAGGATCGCGGCGGCTGCGGTGAGGCCGGGGAGCGTGCCGAGGTTCTCTCGCGCGACGATGTAGGAGCCGCCGCCGGTCGGATACGCACGCACCGTCTGCCGGTACGACGTGACGACGATGGCGAGCAGCGCCGCGATCGCCAGCGCGATCGGCATCCGGAGCGTGAGCGCGCCTGCGCCGGCCGCCACCAGCACCAGCATCATCTCCTCGGTGGCGTACGCGTTCGAGGAGAGCGGGTCGGACGAGAAGACCGGCAGGGCGAGGAACTTCGGCAGGAGCTGGTGTTCGGCCTTGTCCGATGCGATCGCCCGGCCGACGAAGAGGCGCTTCAGCGGGCCGCCACCGACCCTGCGAGGCAGTTGCAGCTCTGCAGGCACGGCGAGCATCCTCGCACGTCGTGACGCGCGCGACGAGTCTGACGGGTCAGCCGGCGATCTCGGCCACCCAGCGATAGCCGACCCCGGGCTCCGTGACGATCAGCGCCGGGGCCTGGGCGTCGTCGTCGAGCTTCTTGCGCAAGGCCCGCACGTAGGTGCGCAGGTAGGTCGTCTCGGTCCCGTAGCCTTGCCCCCACACCTTGCGCAGCAGCCACTGATGGGTCAGCAGCTTCCCGGGGTTCGTCACGAGCGCCTCGAGCAGGCCGTACTCCGTCGGGGTGAGGCGCACCTGCTCCCCGTCGAGGGTCACGAGTCGTTTGGGCAGATCGACCTCGACCCGGTCGAACCGCATCACGGGCGCCGCGGGCTCGTCGGACTGCTTGCGGCGCATCGCTGCGCGGGCTCGGGCGAGGAGCTCCTCCATACCGAACGGCTTCGTGACGTAGTCGTCAGCGCCCGCGTCGAGCGCGGCCACCTTGTCCGTCTGGGACTCCCGCACGGACAGCACGATCACGGGCACGTCGCTGAAGCCTCGCACGCGTCGGATCACCTCGGTGCCGTCGATGTCCGGCAACCCGAGGTCCAGCAGTACGAGGTCCGGCGCCTGCTCGGCGGCGCCCACGACGCCCTCTTCTCCGGTGCCGACGGTCGCGACCTCGTAGCCGTGGGCCTCGAGGCTCGTGCGCAGCGCTCGTCGGATCTGCGGCTCGTCGTCGACCACGAGGACCAGGGTCATGCTGGTGCCTCCCGGTCGGTGGAGACCCCCACCCGGGCATCGGAGAGCGCATCGTCGTCCGCGCGCGCATCGTCCGGCACGAGACGCGGCGCGGAGACGGGGATCTCGAACGCGAAGGTCGCGCCGCCGCCTTCCGCATCCTCCACCCAGATGCGTCCGCCGTGCGCCGTGACGATCGCGTTCGCGATCGCGAGCCCGAGGCCGGTGCCGGGGGAATCCGGGATCGACGCGCCCCGGTAGAAGGCCTCGAAGATGCGCTCGCGATCGCCCACGGGAACCCCGTGTCCGCGATCGGTCACCCGCACGGTCACGGTGTCGTCCGTCGGAGCGACCGAGAGATGGACCTCGTCGCCGGGGGGTGAGTGTCGTGCGGCGTTCTCGAGCAGGTTCGTCATGACCTGGTCGAGCTGCATCTCGTCGACCGCGACCGAGGGCACGTCGTCGTCGATGTCGAGCACGACGCGCACGTCGCCGAGCCGCGGCACGAGTCGCGCGACAACGACCTCGGCGATCTCGTCGAGGCCCGCCTCGTTGCGGGCGGGGATCAGCGCGCCCGCACGGATGCGCGCCAGGTCGAGGATGTTGCCGACCAGCCGGTTGAGCCGGTCGGTCTCCTCGAGGATCGTCGTGAGCAGTTCCCGCTCCTGCACTGGATCGTGCTCCACGCTGGGGTCGAGCAGGCTGGTGACTCCCGCCTTGATCGACGCGAGCGGTGTTCGGAAGTCGTGGGTCACCGAGCTGAACATCGCCGCGCGCAGCTGGTTCGTCTCCGCGTCGAGTTGTGCGAAGCGGGCGCGGGCATCGAGCCGGGCACGGTCGAGCGCCGCGGCGGCCTGCTTCGACGCCGCTTCGAGCAGCAGCTGCTCATGCGGCCCGAGCGGTTTGCGCCCGGCAGGCCTCTCGACCCGCAACGTGCCGAACGAGACCGGCCCGACGACGAGCGGCACCACGCTGTCGGGACCCCCGGGCGTGAGCTCGGAGCGCACCGCGCGCGCGCGGAGCTGGGTGCCGTCGAGCTCGACGTGCACCTCGGCCGAGACCAGCCCGAACGGCTCGAGCAGCACGCGCACGAAGTCGTCCAGCACCCGGTCGGGGACCTCGCCCGAGACGAACCTCGACGAGAGGTGCCCGAGCAGCCGCGCCTCGCGCTCTCGGCGGCTGGCCCGTGCCCGATCCTCGGCGGCCCCCCCGACCAGGATGCCGACGACGAGCGCCACGGTCAGGAACACCACCGCGGTGACCGCCTCCTCAGTGCCCTCGAGCTGCAGGGCAAGCCTCTGCGCCTCGGACAGGAACACGAGCCCAAGCGACGACAGGACCGCGGCGAGGAGACCCGCCCAGAGGCCACCCGCGACGGCCGCGATCACGATCCCCAGCAGGAAGAGCGCGATCGCGGCCGCCGGCCCATTGCGGGCGAGCGGGATCGAGGCCACGCCGGCGGCCGCGGGTGCGACGACGGCGATCACGACCCCGCGGGCGCGCAGGCCGAGGAACCGGCGCCGTTCCGGCTCGTTCACTCCCAGGTCCATCGCGTTACCCATCGTGCCATGCGTATCGGCATGGATCGGTCTTCACGTGATCTTCACGCCCCGGCCGCGTTCCTTCACGCCCCTCTCACAGGCCCCGGGCGATGCTCTGAGCAGGAGTTGAACCTTCCTCCGAACCAAGCCCGGAGGCCGGACGGTGCCCTCCAGCCCGCCCGACCTCCGGGCCCCGTCCTTTCCCCGGACCCCTTCCACTCACGGGTGTGAGCGACTTCACCGCCGTCCTGTGGCCCAGGTCGCCGACCCACCGACCTCCTGCTCCTACGGTCGGACCGAGGGCTGCGAGCGAGGCAGCCACCGACCGGAAGGGGAGGCCATGAACGCCACCAGGATCCAGAACCCGAGCCAGTCGGTTCACACAGGATCGCCCTGGGCGTTGGTGGGGATCGCGGCGGTCATGGTGCTGATCGTCACGGTGCTCACGATCGGGCTGGCGGGAGACGTCGGAGAGAAGACCGGCCCGGCGTTGAAGGCACCGGTCGCGGAGATCCAGGTCGAGGCACCGGCGAACGATTTCGCCCTGCACGGCCGTGGCCTCGTGGACATGCCGGACCAGACCGTCGCCAAGGATCACGCGGGCGCGATGGAGGCGACCGCGAACGAGACGTCAGGCGGCGGCGCGGAGGTCGTTCCGAAGACGGCATGCCCTGAGAGGCTCGCCCTGAAGCTCTTCTGCTGACCTCCCGCGGGTCGCACACGACGGATCCGGCCGGCACGGCCGGATCCGTCGCCGCGTGTACGAGGGTGGGTCGGCTCGAGCCGTCACCCTTGCGCGAGATGCTCGAGGGCATCGGGGTCGAGCAGCAGGTACCGGCGACCGTCGCGTCGGACGATCCCCCGGCGGCTGAAGGTCGCCAGGGTCTTCGACACGCTCTCGCGGCTCACCCCGCACAGGCTCGCCAGGTCGGCCTGGGAGATCGGCGGCACCGCCCGCACCCCGTCGGCTCCGTCGTCGTTCGCGAGCTGCAGCAACCGCTTCGCGAGCCGACCCTTCAGATGGAGCCACACGAGATCGTCCGCGCTCGTCTCCTTGGCGATCGCCAGCCTGGCGAACGCCCGCAGCAGGCCGATCGCGAGCGACGGCTCCTCGCTCACCAGCGAGATGAAGGGGTCCCGCTCGAGGACCCAGATCCGCGCGTCCTCGAGGCACAGGACCGAGGCGGTGCGCTCGGTCTCGGCGAAGACCCCGATCTCGCCGAACAGGCGCACCGGCGCCAACCGGCCTTGCAGCTTCGCGCCCGACGACGGTGACGTCGTGGCGATCTCGAGACGCCCCTCGAGGAGCACGAACACCTCGAGCGAGGGATCTCCCTGCATCGTCACGTACGGCCGGACCGATAGGCGCGGATCCGCCCCATCGCCACGATCCGTCCGAGCGTGTCGTCCGGGACGCCGGCGAACAACTCGTGTCGTCGCATCGCGCACATCGCGCGGTCCGTGTCTCGGGCGCTCACGTCACCTTCCTCCCGTCGCCCATCGTCGCGCGACCCGGCCCGCACGTCGAGCTCGGAGCGACGTACTGCCGCCGCGCCCACCGTGGTCTAGGATGCCCCGCGATGCGAGTGATCATCATGGGGTGCGGTCGCGTCGGCTCCGAGCTGTCGAACGAGCTCGTCGGCGACGGCCACGAGGTGACGGTGATCGACAAGAACCCCGAGGCCTTCTTCCGCTACCCGCCGGGCGACGGGGCGACGACCGTCGTCGGACTGGGCTTCGACCGCGACGTGCTGATGGAGGCGGGCATCAAGGACGCCGACGCATTCATCGCGGTCTCGAGCGGGGACAACTCGAACATCGTCTCGGCCCGGGTTGCGCTCGAGAACTTCCACGTGCCCAAGGTCGTGGCGCGCATCTACGACCCTCGGCGCGCCGACATCTACGAGCGGCTCAACATCCCGACCGTCGCCACCACGCGATGGGGCGTCAAGCAGATCCAGCTGATGCTGTTCCACGACCGCCAGGAGATCCGCGAGACGCTCGGCGGCGGCGAGCTGCTGCGCATGCGCATGCCGGTCGCGCCGCACATGGTGGGCAAACCGGTGATGTCGTTCAACGTGCCGGGCAAGATCCTGCTCGCCGGTGTGTCACGCGGGGGCGGCGGCTTCCTGCCCACCGAGGAGAGCACGCTCCAGTCGGGCGACTACCTCGTCGTGATGCTCACCAAGGACGGCATGGACGCGCTCGACGAGGTCTTCGAGCCGGCCGGGGAACGCCACTGATGCGGGTCATCGTCACGGGTGGGGGCGCCGTCGGCAGGCACCTCTCGGTCGATCTGGTCGAGCGCGGCCATGAGGTGACCCTGATCGAGCAAGATCGCGGACTCGTCGAGAAGCTCCAGGCGTGGGCGCCGAAGGTGAACGTGATGCACGGCGACGCGTGCGAGCCCACGGTGCTCGAGGACGCTGCGCTCTCGGCCGCCGACGTGCTCGTCGCGGCCACCGGTGACGACGAGGACAACCTCGTGACCTCGCTGCTCGCGAAGCAGGAATTCGCGGTGCCGCGGACGCTGGCTCGCGTGAACCATCCCAAGAACGAATGGCTGTTCACCGAGCAGTGGGGCGTCGACGCCGCGGTCTCGCCGCCGCACATCCTCACCGCAATGGTCGAGGAGGCGGTCACGGTCGGCGACCTCGTGCGCTTGATCCGGCTCGGGGGCGGCCAGACGTCGATCGTCGAGATGACGCTGCCAGAGGGCTCGCCGTCGGTGGGACGCGCCGTCTACGAGCTACGCCTGCCCGCGGACTCCGTGATCGTGGCGATCCTGCGAGAAGGCCATGTCGTGATCCCGCAGCCCGAGACCGTGCTCGCGGCCGGCGACGAGGTGCTCGCGCTGGCGAGCGCCGCCGTCGAGCGCGACCTCCGCGACGCGGTCGTGGGCGCCGACATGCCCGGTGGCGTGCCGACCGACTCGATCGACGGCGAGAGCGGCGTCGAGTAGTCAACCCCGGTCGGAGGACTCGGACGCCGCGGCGATCGCTGCCCGCAGGGCGCGGTCGCGTTCGAGCAGCAGGGCGAGCTGGTTCCCGAACGCCTCCAAGATGCGGCGTTCCGACGGAGTGAGGGGCTCGCGGACCCCACGCATCACCAGTAACCCAAGGTTGCGCCTGCCCACGTTGAGCGGGAGCCGTTCCACGCCCTCCCCGCCGCTCGGCGGCACGGCCCCGGGCTCCGCTCCCACCGTGGCCTGCTCCACGAGCCCGCGATCGGGATCCTCCTGCACGTAGAGGGCGCCGTCGAGGAAGCCGAACGTCGCCACGACGACCCGCAGCACCCCCTCGTAGGGCCGAGGGCCGGGTTGCGGCTCGACCAACAACCGGCTGAGGTCCTGCTGGCGACGGAGCTCCTCGGCCCGCGCTTCGGCGGCGCGGGCCCGCGCATCCGCCCGTGCGACGAGCACGGAGATCAGCACCGAGAGCCCGAGGAAGACGAACAAGACGATCACGTCGTGCGACTTCTCGATCACGAACGTCTCGTAGGGCGGCAGGAAGAAGAAGTTGAACACGGCGAACCCCAGCACGCTCGCCACGATCCCCGGGCCGAGCCCGCCGAGGCCGACACATGCGACGACCAGCACGAGGAAGCCGAACCCCGTCGCGACCGGGTCGACCCGCTCGCGGATCGCGGGCGCGGCCAGCACGATGGCGGCCGTCCCGGCCACCGCGAGCACGTATGCGGCCGCGACGCGACCCGATACCCCGAGACGCGGGCGGGTCCGAGACGCATCGCCGACCTCGTGGCGGTCGGGACGATCGGGTGCCTGTGACGTCGTCATGTGGTTCCTTCCGGCTCGAACCGGTACCCCATGCCCGGCTCGGTGACGAAGTACCGGGGCCGCGCCGGGTCGGGCTCGAGCTTGCGTCGGATCTGCGCCATGTACACGCGCAGGTAGTTCGTCTCATCGTGGTAGTGCGGCCCCCAGACCTCCTGCAGCAGCTGGCGCTGGGTTACGAGTCTGCCCGGGTTGCGGACGAGGATCTCCACGACGTGCCACTCGGTCGGCGTGAGTCGCACCTCACCGTCGGCGGTGCGCACACGGGTGGCACCGAGATCCACGGTGAATGCATCCGTGATCACCTCCGGCGCCTCGTCCATCGGCTGCAACCGCCGCTCCGCCGCGCGCAGGCGCGCGAGCAGCTCGTCCATTCCGAAGGGTTTGGTGACGTAGTCGTCGGCGCCGGCGTCGAGGGCACGCACCTTGTCGGGCTCCTGATCACGGGCCGAGAGCACGAGGATCGGCATGCGGCTCCACGCACGGATGCCCTCGATCACGTCGACCCCGTCGATCCCGGGCAGGCCGAGATCGACGATCGCGACGTCCGGACGCTCACGAGCGGCCGCCGCCAGCGCCTCCTCGCCGTCCGGGGCAGTCACGACGTCGTATCCACGCGCCCGCAGGTTCGTGCGCAGCCCACGCACGATCTGGGGTTCGTCGTCGACGACGAGCACACGGGTCATCGACCCACCCCCGCGGAAGGCCCAGCCACGGCGCCGGTGGATGCGTCGGTCGGCGCGGCGAGCGGGAAGGCGACCACCATCGTCAGGCCGCCTCCCGGGGTGTCGTCTGGCGTGAGGGTGCCCCCCATCGCCTCGACGAACCCACGCGCCACCGCGAGACCGAGACCGACGCCGTCGACGCCGGCGCGGTCGCCGAGCCGCTGGAAGGGCTCGAAGACCCGCTGGTGATCCTCGGCCGGGATGCCGGGACCCCGGTCGACCACCCGCAGTTCGACCCGACCTCCGGCCGCCGATCCGAAGACACCGACCGAGGAGCCCACGGGGCTGAACGACCGGGCGTTCGCGACCAGGTTCGCCACGACCCGCTCGAGCAGGGCAGCGTCGACGTCGACCCGCGGCAGGTCCTCGGGGACGTCGACCTCGACGTCGTGTCCTCGACCCGGGAGGCTGGCCAGCGCCCGCAACACGACCTCGTCGAGCCCGACCCTGCTCGGGGTGAGCCGGAGCATGCCGCTCTGGATGCGGCTCATGTCGAGGAGGTTGCCGACCAGGTCGGTGAGACGATCGGTCTCCTCCTCGATAGTGGCCAGGAAGTCGTCGCGCTCGTCCTCGCTCCACGAGACGTCGCGCTGGCGGAGCGAGCTCGCGGCCGCCTTGATCGATGCCAGCGGCGTCCGCAGGTCGTGGGAGACCGCCGACAGGATCGCCGCCCGAAGGTCGCTGACCTCGGAGACCCGCTCGGCTTCAGCCACGTCGCGTTCCAACGCTCGGGTCCGCACGGCCGCCGTGAGCTGGGCCGCGAACGCCGCCAGCACTCGGCGCTGGTCGGCGCGAAGGTGGCGGCCGCGCAGGACCAGCACCCCGTCGTCCTCGAGATCGATCGACTCGTCGCCGTCGGCGGGCGACGCGATCACCGCGCCGCTCGCGGCTTCGACCCGCCACCCTCGGTCGGCGGTCGGGGTCAGCACCGCGGCACCCTCGAGCCCGAACGTCGCCGTGACCTGCCGCACCAACGTCGGCAGCGGATCCTCCTCGGCCGCCAGCGATCCGGCCAGCCGCGCGAGCGCCTCGGCCTCACCTCGGCCGCGAGCCGCCTCCGCCCGCGACCGCTCTGCCCGATCGACGAGCACGCTCACCGCGATCGCGACGGCGACGAAGACGACGAGCGCCAGCAGGTTCTCCGGCTCGGCGATCGTCCAGGTGTGGATCGGGGGCGTGAAGTACCAGTTGAGAAGGAGCGAGGCGGCCACCGCGCTCGCGATGGCCGGCCAGATACCGCCGACGGCGCCGATCGCGAGCACGAGCGTCAGGTAGAGCAGCACGTCGGCCGTGAGGCCGAGGGATCCACGGGCTGCGCTCAGCGCGATCGTCAGCAGCGGCAGTCCGACGAGGGCGAGCCCGAACCCCGCGATCTGTCGGGAAGCCGGCAGCCCGACCAACGCCCGTCGCCGCTTCGGTGCGCCCCCGCCCGCCGGCGCGGCGCTCGAGATCACGTGCACGTCGATCGGGCCGGAACGTCGGATCACTCGGTTGATCACCGATCCCCGGATCAGCTCGGCGAGCCTCGACCGGTCGCTCTCCCCCAGCACCACCTGCGTGACGTTCTCGGCTCGGGCGACCTCGAGGAGCGCATCGGGCACGTTGGCGCCGACGACCTCGTGGAACGTGCCGCCGAGTGCGCCGACCAGGCTGCGGGTCGCATCGAGCGCAGAGGCGTCGGCCACCCCGTCCTCGGGGATGACGTGGACGGCGAGCAGGTCGCCCCCTCGCCGCGTGGCCATGCGCGCGGCACGTCGGATCAGCGACTCGTCCTCATCGGGACGACCCGTGACGCCGACGAGCACCCGCTCGCGGGTCTCCCACGGACCCTCGATGTCGTGGGTCTGCATGTACTCGTGCAGCGACTCGTCGACGCGGTCGGCCATCCACAGGAGCGCCAGCTCCCGCAGGGCGCCGAGGTTCCCCTCCCGGAAGTAGTTCCCGAGGGCCGCGTCGACCTTCTCGGGCGGGTAGATGTTCCCGTGGGCCATGCGGCGACGGAGCGCATGCGGTGTCATGTCGACGAGCTCCTGCTGGTCGGCGGCCCGCACGATCTCGTCGGGGATCGTCTCTCGCTGCGCGACCCCGGTGATGCGCTCGACGACGTCGTTCACGGACTCGAGGTGCTGGATGTTCACGGTCGAGACCACGTCGATGCCCGCGGCCAGCAGCTCCTCGACGTCCTGCCATCGCTTCGCGTTGCGAGACCCGGGCACGTTCGTGTGCGCGAGCTCATCGACGAGCGCGACCTCCGGTGCCCGAGCCAGGAGTCCGTCGACGTCCATCTCCTTGAACGTCGAGCCTCGATACTCGATCAGGCGGCGAGGCAGCACTTCGAGGTCGGCGACCTGCTCGGCGGTGCGAGCACGACCATGGGTCTCGATGAAACCCACGACGACGTCGGTGCCGCGGTCACGACGTCGGCGGCCCTCGTTCAACATCGCGTAGGTCTTCCCGACGCCCGCCGCAAAGCCGACGTAGATGCGCAGCCCACCGCGGCGACGATCACTCATGGCAGCGGGGCCAGCTCCTCCAGCGCCAGGTTGAGCTCGAGCACGTTCACGCGAGGTTCCCCGAGGAACCCAAAGGTCCGATCGGCCGTGCGCCCTTCGATCAACGCCATCACCTCGCCCACCTCGAGGCCCCGGGCCTCGGCGACCCGCGGAGCCTGCAACCGAGCGTACGCGGGGCTGATGTGCGGGTCGAGGCCGCTCCCGCTCGCCGTGACAGCGTCGACCGGGACGCCCGCTCCATCCGTGGCGTCGTCCTCGATCGCGGCGAGCCGCTCGGCGACCAGGGCGCCGAGCTCCGGGTTCGTGGGGCCGAGGTTCGACGGCGCGCTCGCCGCGGGATCGTACGCATCGGGACGCCCGACGAACCACGCCGGCCCCTCGAAAGCTTGGCCGATCAACGACGAGCCGACGACCTCACCATCGTGGGTAATAAGGCTGCCGTCGGCCTCGTCGGGGAAGGCCACTCGGCCGATCCCCCAGACCGCCAGGGGATACAGCAGGCCCACCACGACGGTCATCACCAACAACATGCGCAACGCCGACAGGGTCGCACGTCCCATCTAGCTCACCACCGTTCCCACCAACAGGTCGATCAACTTGATACCGATGAAGGGCGCCACGATGCCCCCGAGCCCGTAGATGCCGAGATTCCTGCGCAACATGGCGCCCGCCGAGGTCGGCGTGTATCGCACACCGCGCAGCGCCAATGGGATCAACGCGATGATGATCAACGCGTTGAAGATCACGGCCGACAGGATGGCCGAGTTCGGGCTGGCGAGCCGCATCACGTTGAGCGTGTCGAGACCGGGATAGACGGCCGCGAACATCGCCGGGATGATCGCGAAGTACTTCGCCACGTCGTTCGCGATCGAGAACGTCGTGAGCGAGCCGCGTGTGATCAGCAGCTGCTTGCCGATCGCCACGATCTCGATCAGCTTGGTCGGGTTCGAGTCGAGATCCACCATGTTGCCGGCTTCCTTGGCCGCACTCGTGCCGGTGTTCATCGCGACGCCGACGTCGGCCTGCGCGAGCGCCGGGGCGTCGTTCGTGCCGTCGCCGGTCATCGCGACGAGCTTGCCGCCCTCCTGCTCGCTGCGGATCAGCGCCATCTTGTCCTCGGGCGTCGCCTCGGCGAGGAAGTCGTCGACCCCCGCCTCGGACGCGATCGCCTCGGCCGTGCGGGGGTTGTCGCCGGTGATCATCACGGTGCGGATGCCCATCGCCCGGAGCTCGTCGAACCGCTGCCGCATGCCCTCCTTCACGATGTCCTTCAGGTAGACGACGCCGAGCACCTGATCGTCCTCGGCCACGGTCAGCGGCGTGCCGCCCTGCACCGAGATGCCGGCGACGATCGTGTCGACCTCCTCGGAGACCGTCCCCCCCTGCTCCTCGACCCAGCGGCGGATCGAGTCCGCCGCTCCCTTGCGCAGGCTGCGCCCGTCGAGGTCCACGCCGCTCATGCGCGTCTGAGCGGTGAAGGGCACGAACTCGGCGCCCTCGAGGTCGCGGCCGCGGAGCCCGTATCGCTCCTTCGCGAGCACGACGATCGAGCGACCCTCCGGCGTCTCGTCCGCAAGGCTGGTGATCTGTGCCGCGTCGGCCAGCTGCTCGACGGTCACCCCGGGAGCCGGCAGGAACTCGGCCGCCTGCCGGTTGCCGAGCGTGATCGTGCCGGTCTTGTCGAGCAGCAGGGTGTTCACGTCCCCCGCCGCCTCGACCGCCCGGCCCGACATCGCGAGCACGTTGCGCTGCACCAGCCGGTCCATGCCGGCGATGCCGATCGCGGAGAGCAGCGCCCCGATCGTCGTCGGGATCAAGCAGACGAGCAGCGCCACGAGAACGATGATCGTCTGGGGGGCGCCCGAGTAGATCGCCATCGGCTGCAGGGTCACGGTCGCGAGCAGGAACACGATCGTGAGGCTCGCGAGCAGGATGTTGAGGGCGATCTCGTTCGGCGTCTTCTGTCGCTGCGCGCCCTCGACGAGCGCGATCATGCGGTCGATGAACGTCTCGCCGGGTCGCGACGTGATCTCGACGACGATGCGATCGGAGAGCACCTTCGTGCCGCCGGTCACGGCGCTGCTGTCGCCGCCGGACTCGCGGATCACGGGTGCCGACTCGCCCGTGATCGCCGACTCGTCGACCGAGGCGACGCCGTCGACGACCTCGCCGTCGCCGGGGATCACCTGACCGGCCTCGACGACCACGCGGTCGCCGGGGACGAGCTGGGTGCCGGGCACCTGCTCCTCGCGCCCGTCCGCCAACAGGCGTCGGGCCGTCGTCTCGGTGCGGGTGGCCCGCAGCGCGGCCGCCTGCGCCTTGCCCCGACCCTCCGCCACCGCCTCTGCGAGGTTGGCGAAGACCACGGTGAGCCACAACCACACGGCGATCGACCCGGCGAAGAGCGAGGGGTCGCGGACGAACAGGACCGTCGTCAGCACCGAGCCGATCTCGACCACGAACATCACGGGGTTGCGCCACATCCGGCGCGGGTCGAGCTTGCGGAAGGCATCGGGGAGCGACCGCCAGAGCAACTTGACGTCGAACATCTACGAGAGTCCTTCCACGAGCGGGCCCAGCGACAAGGCCGGGAAGTACGTCAGCGCCGCCACGATCACGATGACTCCGATCACCAAGCCGACGAACAGCGGAGAGGTCGTCGGGAACGTGCCCGACGTCGCGGGCACCTGCTGTTTGCGTGCGAACGACCCCGCGAGCCCGAGCACCAGCACGATCGAGCCGAACCGCCCGATCAGCATCGCGAGTCCGATCGCGGTGTTGAAGAAGGTCGTGTTCGCGCTCAATCCCCCGAACGCGCTGCCGTTGTTGTTCGCGCCCGAGGTGAACGCGTACAGCACCTCCGAGAGTCCGTGTGGCCCGGGGTTGAAGATCGATGTGACGGCGGAATCGAGCACCACGGCGACGCCCGTGAGCACGAGCACCATGGCGGGGACCAACAGGATGTACAGCGAGACCAGCTTCATGTCGGTCGGCTCGATCTTCTTGCCGAGGTACTCGGGGGTGCGGCCGACCATGAGCCCCGCGATGAACACCGCGAGCACGGCGAGCACGAGCAGGCCGTACAGTCCCGAGCCGACCCCGCCCGGCGATACCTCGGAGAGCATCATGTTCACGAGCACGACTCCCCCGCCGAACGGAGTCATCGAGTCGTGCGAGGCGATCACCCCGCCGGTCGACGTGCCCGTCGTCGAGGCGGCCCATGCCGCGCTCACCGGTACGCCGAGCCGCACCTCCTTGCCCTCCATGTTGCCGCCCTCGACGGCGGCTCCGGCGACGGCCTCGACCTGCGGATTGGGTTGCGCCTCGAAGGCCCACGCGAGCAGCACCGAACCGAGCCACAACGACGCCATGACCGCTGCGAGCGCGTATCCCTGTCGACGGTTGCCGACCATCTTGCCGAAGGTGCCGGTGAGCGCGAACGGGACGACCAGCAGCAGGAAGATCTCGAGCAGGTTCGTGAACGGATTCGGGTTCTCGAACGGATGGGCGGAGTTCGCGTTGTAGAAGCCGCCGCCGTTCGTGCCCAGTTCTTTGATCGACTCCTGCGATGCCACCGGGCCGCCGGGGATCGACTGGCTCGCTCCCTGCACGGTTGCGACCTGACGCGCTTCGTTGAAGTTCTGCACCGCGCCCTGCGAGAGCAGCACGATCGCCGCGATGCATGCGATCGGCAGCAGGGTACGCACGGTGGCGCGCACGAGGTCGGCCCAGAAGTTGCCGATCGTCTCGCTCTTGGTCCTGGTGAAGCCTCGGATCAGGGCGACGGCGACCGCGATCCCCACCGCCGCCGAGACGAAGTTCTGCACCGCGAGGCCGGCCATCTGCACGAGGTGACCCATCGTCGACTCCCCGGCGTAGGACTGCCAGTTCGTGTTCGACGTGAAGGAGGCGGCGGTGTTGAACGCCTGGCTCGGCTCGACGCCGGGGAACCCCAGGGAGAGCGGCAGGGACGGCTGCACGCGCTGCAGCAGATAGAGGAACAACACAGAGACGGCCGAGAACGCCAGCACGGAGATCGCGTACCCCGACCAGCGCTGCTCGGCGTCGGGGCGCACACCCGCGAGGCGGTAGACGAGCCGTTCGATGCGGAGCGTGCGAGGGGAGTCGAGTGCCCACGCCATGTAGTCGCCCAGCGGTCGATAGACGATCACGAGGAGCAGGGCCAGCGTTCCGAGCTGGATCCAGCCGGCCATCAGAACCGCTCCGGGAACGCGAGGGCGGTCACGAGGTAGACGATCAGCCCGATCGCCAGCAGGATGCCAACGACATCGTCGGTCACAGCCGATCCACCCCCCGCACGAGCAGCAGGAGCGTGGCGAACGCGGCGAGCGTCACGACCACGAAGATCACATCAGCCACGGCGGCCTCTTTCGATGTACCACGGTGCCAGCGTAGGACCGAAGTGGTTGCCCGGCAGTGGTCTTGACGCGCCCTTGACGTGCGGATGCGCGCCTTTCACGCGCCCTTGACGGTCGGCGCGATCGCCGCGCCGGGAGGCGGATATATCGCGCGGCGCCTCAGGCGCTGAACTCGAGGCGGGGGTTGATCATCTTGGGGGGACCGCCGCCGCGCTGCTCGCCCAGCACACCCTCGACGACGACCTTGGTGCCGAGCGTGAAGCCACCGATGCCGCGGCGTCCCATGAAGACGACGAGCGCCTCACCCGTGCCGTCGGACACCAGCGCCTCGAGCGACTCATGACCGCTCATCGGCAGCACCGTGATGCGCCGGATGATGCCCGCGATCTTCACCCGTTCACGCATCGGCGCCAGGCCGAGGCGCACGCTGCCCGGGACGGAGTCGGCCCAATCCTGGGTCTCGGCCTCGAGGCGCGCCTCGTCGCTCTCGGTCAATCGATCGAGCCAGCGACGGAGCGCGCTCATGCAGTCTGCACCCTCCCGGTTCGCGACCTCAGGCGCTCACGGCGGCCTTGTCGGCGAACTCCGCGGCTGCGTCGAGCTCGGACTTGCGGGCCTTCGACACGTAGATCGAGGTCCCGAGGATCACCGCTGCCAGCACTCCGATCGCGATGCGCACCGCGGTCTCGTCGGCGTACTGGACGACGAGCGGCGCGATCAGCAGCGCGACGAGGTTCATCACCTTGATCAGCGGGTTCAGCGCCGGTCCGGCAGTGTCCTTGAACGGGTCACCGACCGTGTCGCCGATCACCGCCGCCTTGTGGGCGTCGGAGCCTTTGCCGCCGAAGTGGCCCTCCTCGATGTACTTCTTCGCGTTGTCCCACGCGCCGCCGGAGTTCGACAACATCACGGCCATCAGCTGCCCTGTGACGATCGCGCCGGCGAGGAACCCGCCGAGCGCCTCTTCCTTCAGAAGGAAGCCGGCGATCACCGGTGAGAGCACCGCCAAGAGGCCGGGTGTGAGGAGCTCCCGCAGCGAGGTCTTCGTGCAGATGTCGACGACCCGCGCGTAGTCGGGCTTGACCGAGTAGTCCATGATGCCTGGGTTCTCGCGGAACTGCTTGCGCACTTCGACCACGACCTGCGCCGCGGCACGGCCGACCGCGCGGATCGCGAGCGAGCTGAACAGGAACGCGATCGTGCCGCCCGCCAGGAGCCCGACGAGGACGTCGGGCCGGTCGATGCGGATGCCTTCGAACGTGAACCCGGCTTCCTTCAGCGCCTCCTCGAACGAGCCGAACAGCGACGTCGCCGCGATCACCGCGGTCGCGATCGCAAGACCCTTCGTGATGGCCTTCGTCGAATTGCCGACGGCGTCGAGGCCGCCGAGGATCTCCGCCGGCCGGCCCTCGAACTCGCCCGACATCTCGGCGATGCCCTGCGCGTTGTCGCTGATCGGGCCGTAGGTGTCCATCGAGACGACGACGCCAACGGTCGTGAGCATGCCCATGCCCGACAACGCGATGAAGTACAGGCGCTCGGCGAACAGGTTCGTGGACTCCGGGTCCGCGAGCAGGAACGCAGCCATGATCGTGCCGGCGACCACGAGCGCGGCCCACACGGCCGATTCGAGGCCGACGGAGAAGCCCGAGAGCACGGTCGTGGCGGGACCGGTCACCGTCGAGTCGGCGACCTCCTTCACGGGCTTGTACTTCGTGTCGGTGAAGTACTGGGTGAGGATCTGGATGATCGAGGCGAGCACCAGGCCGATCGCGACCGCGACGCCGGGTCGCCAGCTCTCCATGTAGGTGACCGAGATGATCATCACGACCACCGCGGAGATCACGGCCGACAGGAAGAAGCCACGGTTGATCGCCTTCATGCCGTGCTCTTCCTCGGAGCGCGGCGTCACGGCCATGATGCCGATGATCGACGTGACGACGCCGACCGCGCGCACGAACAGCGGGAACATCACGCCCGCGATCGCGCCGATCTCACTGTCGGCGAACGCCGCCGCACCCAGGATCAAGGCGGCGACCAGCGTCACCTCGTAGCTCTCGAACAGGTCGGCCGCCATGCCGGCGCAGTCGCCGACGTTGTCGCCCACGTTGTCGGCGATCGTGGCGGCGTTGCGCGGGTCGTCCTCGGGGATGCCCTGCTCGATCTTGCCCACCAGGTCGGCGCCGACGTCGGCCGCCTTCGTGAAGATGCCGCCGCCCACCCGCATGAACATCGCGAGCAGCGCGCCACCGAAGCCGAAGCCGACCAGCACGCTGGTCGCGTCGCCTTCGAAGATGATGAGGATCAGCGTCGCCCCGAACAGGCCGAGGCCGACCGTGAACATGCCGGCGACGCCGCCGGCGCGGAACGCGATCGTGAGCGCCTTGCGAAGGCCGGATTCCTTCGCGGCGTTCGCTGTGCGCACGTTGGCACGCACGGCGAGCCACATGCCCGCGTACCCCGTCAGCATCGAGGCGCCGGCGCCGAGCAGGAAGGCGATCGAACGTCCGACCCGGATCGACAGCTCCGGTGACATGCCGAGCAGGGTCGTCGTGACGGCGTCGGAGACGGGCAGCGCGAAGAACAGCACCACGGTCAGGATGCCGAGGAAGATGCTGAGCGTGCTGAACTGCCGCCTGAGGTAGGCCTTCGCGCCCTCTTGGATCGCGGTCGCGATCTCGCGCATCTTGTCACTGCCCTCGCCCTCAGCGAGCACCTTCGCCCGCAGGTACCAGGCGAAGGCGAGCGCCACGAGCGAGATCGCGAGCACGATCCAGAGCCACGTGTTCTCGAACGACCCGAAGGTGACCTCGAGCGGGCCGCCTTCCTGGGCAAGGACGCGGAACATGCAACCTCCTGAAGTCGGGTGGAGTCCTCTCTGGGGCGCCCGAGCAGGCCGGGCGACCGGTGCAGTATAGGGAACGCTTCCCCTTGCGACCTGCGCGGATGCCGCGCACGACGACGCTCATGGGAGCATGTCGCGCGATGGGGTTCGAGGGCACCACGCTGTGGCGCGTCCGTCAGAAGGTCGGCACCGATCTCGTGCTGTGGCCCGGTGCCAGCGTGATGGTCGTGCGCGACGACGGCCGGGTGCTGGTGGCCCACCGACTCGACAACGGCATGTGGGCGATCCCCGGGGGCGGCGCCGAGCGGGGTTCGAGCTTCACCGACACCGCCGTCACCGAGCTGCGCGAAGAGGTCGGCCTCGACGCCGACCCCGCCGACCTCGAGGCGTTCGCCTGCATCTCGCGCGTCGACAACCACCTCGAGACGTACCCCAACGGCGACGTGACGCACTACTTCGGGCTGTGGTTCGTGCTGCGCCGTTGGCGGGGCGAGCCGGTGGGCGACGGGGAGGAGATGGGTGAGATCGCCTGGGTCGACCTCGACGATCCGCCCCAACCGCTGCTGCGCTCCACGCGCGTGGGGTTCGAGCTCTACCGAGCGTGGCTCGAGACCGGGCGCTTCCAGGCCTACTGAGCGGCGTCGCGCTGAAGGGCGTCGCTCTGAACGGTGTCGCCGGGATCGACGCCTGGCGACGGCGCCACCCGAAGGATGAGGTAGCCGGCGACGCCCGCGACCAGCGATGCAGCCAGGATGGCAGTCTTCGCCTCGTCGAGCCTCGGCCCAGGGGGGAACGCGAGCTCGGCGATGAAGAGGGCCACGGTGAACCCGATGCCGGCGGTCATGCCCATGCCCGTCAGATCGCCCCAGCCGACGTCCCCGCCCAGGCGTCCCAAGCCGGTGCGCACCGTGATGAACGAGCCCAGGAGCACACCCACCGGCTTGCCGAGCACCAGGCCGAGGAAGATGCCCACCGAGACGGGGGCGGTCAGCGAGGCCCCGAGCCGCGTGAGCGAGAGTTCGACGCCCGCGTTCGCGAGCGCGAAGATCGGGAGGATGACGAAGCTCGTCCAGGGCAGCAGCGCGTGCTCGGTTCGGACGAGCGGCGAGACCGCCTCACGGGAGAGCCACGCGAGCCGCATCCACCACTGGGCATCGTCGTCGACCGCCGTGGGATCGTCGCTCGTCTCGTCGGCGGTGCGACGAGCCTGCTCGCTGACCGCCGCCGGACGCTGGAACGGGGCCGCAGGAGTCAGCAGCCCCAGGACCACGCCGGCGATCGTGGGATGGATCCCCGCCTGATACGTCGCGTACCAGAGCGCCGCGCCGAGCAGCACGTAGAGGAGGATGAACCGGATGTGCACCGCGTTCGCGATCGCGATCAGCCCGACGGTCCCGAACGCGGCAATCAGCGCGGTCGCGTCGACACCGCCCGTGTAGAAGATCGCGATCACGATGATCGCGCCGATGTCGTCGACGATCGCAAGCGTGAGCAGCAGCGGCTTCAGCCTGGGCGAGGCGTACGACGCGGCCAGGGCCAGCACCCCGAGCGCGAAGGCGATGTCGGTGGCCATCGGGATACCCCACCCCCGGCCGGTCTCGCCGCCACCCGCGACGGCCAGGTAGATCAGGGCGGGCGCCACCATGCCGCCGATCGCGGCCATGATCGGCAGGGCGGCGACGCGGAGCTGCCGCAGCTCGCCCGAGACGACCTCGCGCTTGATCTCGAGGCCGACCACGAGGAAGAACAACGCCATCAATCCGTCGTTGACCCAGAAGTGCAGATCCTCGTCGAGATCGACCAGGGAGCCGATCCTGATCGCCAACTCGGTGGAGAACAACGCCTCGTAGCCGGCCTTCCACGGGGAATTCGCCCACACCAGCGCGACGATCACCGCCAGGAATAGCAGCGAAGCACTCGCGGTCGAGGTCTGCAGGAATTCCTGCAAGGGCTGGACGACCCGCCTCGGCACGAGCCGATCCGACCTCGACCAGGGAGGCCGGACCTCGGCGAGGGCGTCGTGCCGGGAAGGCGAAGGCGCGTCGGGAGCGACCGGTTCGGACATGACGACTCCTCCCGCCGACCAGTCTTCCCGGCACACCTGTTGCGACGCCACACATCGTACCCGTCACGGAAATCTCACGCCGATGTCGTTGGCGCGGTCCCCCGCCGCCGGTAGGCTCCGCACGTTTTGGCAGATGGTCGGCACGTAGCCACCCCTTCCCGGAAGAAGCCCCTCCTGATCGTCGGCGCCCTCGTGGTCGTCGCGCTCGCGGTGGTGGCGGTCTTCTCGCTGTCCGGTGGTGAGGCCGGGCCGCTGGCTGACCTCGTCCGCGACGACACCCCCGAGACCCCCGAGTTCGCGTTCGATGCCGGCAAGCCGAAGGCGGTCGAGACCTCGGCGAAGCCGAATCATCAGGCAGCCGTCGCGGCTGCGCAGGCGCCCTCCGAGGCCGTCACGCAGCAGCTCGACGACCTCTACACCATGGCGTTCCTCGACCCGGGCAACTGGATGGACGGCGAGTACGACGACGTGTTCGAGTTCTTCTCCGGCGACGCCCGCGACGCGGCCGAGGCTCATCTCGAGGTGCTGACGGCGGGACCCGAGGCCGGTGAGGCGTTCGAGTCGATCAAACCGATGCCGAGCACGCTCAAAGTCCATGTGCTCCTCGATCCGTCGCGTGTTCCCCGCGCCGTCGAGGGGAGTGCGCGCTTCGTCGCCCGCGGCACGGGCGCCGACGGCCAGGTGGAGATGATCAGCAAGGGGCAGTTCGTCTTCGAGAAGGTGGACGGCGAGTGGCTCGTGGTCTCGTTCTCGGTGCAGCGCAGCGACGAGGAGCGCGAGCCGAAGCCGAGCGCGTCGGGCTCGCCGGGTGCGAGCGGCGGCGCCGAGCCGTCGGAGGCCGAGGCATCGTGAGGCGCCGCGCGACGTTCATCTTGGTCGCCCTGGTGGCCTGGGTGCTGGGGTCGAGCCTCGGCGCGCTGAGCGGCACCGTGGCCGCTCGGGCACAGTCGACCGGCGTCGTGATGGGCAAGGCGCACGCCGGGTTCACGCCGTCGCTCACCGGGTCCAAGCCGGTCGTGATCCTCGCGATCGGCTCGGGGGCCCGCGAGGGCGAGAACGTGATGCGTTCGCTCGGTGACTCGCTGCACATGATCTTCTTGAACCCTGCGAAGAAGCGGGCGGTGCTGGTCGGCGTGCCGCGCGACTCCTACATGCCGATCCCCGGCCATGGCAGCGGCAAGATCAACTCCTCGATGGTCTACGGCGGTCCCGAGCTCATGGTTGCCACGATGGAGCAGAACTTCGGCGTCACGATTGACTACTGGGCGCTCACGACGTTCTGGGGCTTCACCGACATGATCAACGCGGTCGGCGGCCTCACGGTCGACGTGCCGTTCCCGATGGTCGACTCGTACTCCCGCAGCGACTTCCAGCCGGGGGTCCAGCGGTTCACCGGACCGGAGGCCCTCGCGTTCTCGCGCGACCGTCACAGCCTCGAGCAGGGCGACTTCGGCCGGCAGGAGAACGGCGGCCGGCTGATCCTGGCCTCGCTCACGCAGTTCAAGAAGGAGTTCCGCGCCGACCAGGCCCGCCTGTTCACCTGGCTCGGGGCAGGCATGCGAAACATCGAGACCGAGATCCCGTTGTCGGAGGTCATGGCACTCGCCTTCACATCCTCGAAGGTGCCGCCGGCGAAGGTGCAGAACGTCGTGCTGCCCGGCGGGACCGGCATGGTCGGCGGCACTTCGGTCGTCACGCTCGACATGGCGCGTGCGCGCGCGATCGTGGCCGACGCGAAGCAGGACGGCATGCTGTTCAAGAAGAACGTGCCGCCCAGCCCCACCGCCAGCGACTGACCTCGTCGCGGGGTAGGCTGCCGCTCGCATGACGACCCTGCACGACGACCTGACCGACGTCCACCCGGCGCGCGCCAAGATCGAGATCGCGGTCGCCTTCGCGCTCACGGTCCCAGGGTTCGTCGTGCGATTCACGCACCCGGACATCTCCCATCCGATCGAGGCGTTCCTGTTCGGCGTCGCGATCGTCGGCGCCGCCTTCATGCTCTCGTGGGCCGCCGAGGTCGCACAGCTCGACATCTCGGCGGGGCTGGCGATCGCGATCCTCGCGTTGATCGCCGTGCTGCCCGAGTACGCGGTCGACTTCGTCTTCGCGAAGAAGGGCGGTGAGTCGTTCGCCCAGACGGGGGCTGCGTGCCTGCCGCTCGATGGCGGCACTGAGTCGCCGTGCCATCTCGCCCTCGCGAACATGACCGGTGCGAACCGCCTGCTGATCGGCGTCGGCTGGACGATGGTGATCTTCATCGCCTACTTCCGGCTCAAGCGGAACAACCGCCTCGTGAGGGCCGCGAACGGCCGATGGGAAGGCGTGCGCCTCGACCGCGAGCACTCGATCGAGATCGGCTACCTGGCCGTGGCCACGATCTACTCGCTCACGCTGCCGCTGAAGCACTCCGTGACGCTGGTCGATGCGGCGATCCTGATCGCGATCTTCGTCGCCTACTCGATCAGGGTCTCGAGGGCCCCGGCCGAGGAACCACACCTCGTCGGCCCGGCGAGGTACCTCGGCACGTTCGGCACCCTGCCTCGGCGACTCACGGTGGGGGCGATCGCGGTCTTCGCCGCCGCGGTGATCCTGCTGTTTGCGGAGCGTTTCGCCGAGGCCCTGGTCCTCTCGGGCGAGGCCCTCGGGGTGAGCGAGTTCCTGCTCGTGCAGTGGGTCGCACCGCTCGCGTCGGAGGCGCCCGAGCTGCTGATCGCCGGTCTCTATGCCTGGCGACTGAACACGAGCGCGGGCCTCGGCACGCTCGTCTCGTCGAAGGTCAACCAGTGGACGCTGCTCGTCGGCACGCTGCCGATCGTCTTCTCGATCGCCGCCGGTGGGCTCCACGGGCTCCCGCTCGACACCGTGCAGCGCGAGGAGCTGTTCCTCACCGCCGCGCAGTCGTTCTTCGCCGTCGCCGTGATCTCGAGCCTCACGATGTCGCTGCGCGAGGCCGTCTTCCTCTTCGCCCTGTTCTGGGGCCAGTTCATCCTCGGCGGCATCGTGCCCGAGCAGTACCACGGCATCGAGCGCGTCGCCGTGGGCATCGTCTACCTCGTGCTCGGCGTCTGGGTGCTGGCGACCGACCGGTTCAACTACCGGCAGCTCGCGCGCGACGCGTTCCGGGCGCCCTACGACGAGCTTGCCAGGGAACGGGAGGCCGACGCGGCAGCCGTGGCCGCGCGACGCCAGGTCTGAGCGCCCTTCGTCGCCCGCCGCCGGTAGCCTTCCGGCGTGGATCCCTCGGCGTTCCTGCGGCACCTCGAGGCCGATCCCGACGTGGGCGACTCGCTCGTGCACGTGCGGGTCCTGCCCGCCCGCGACCCGGTCGTCGAGCCGTTCCCCGACGACCTGCCCGAGCTGCTCGTGACCAGGCTCGGCCTGACGGGCGTGCGCGGCCTCTACCCACACCAGTCCGACGGCCTCACGGCGCTGCGGGCGGGGCGCGACGTGGTGATGGCCACCGGCACGGCGAGCGGCAAGACCCTCGTGTACAACACGGCGTTCGCCGAGACCGCGATCACCACGCCGAAGTCCACCGCGCTGTACCTGTTCCCGACGAAGGCCCTCGCACGGGACCAGCTGCGAGCGGTGCGGGCACTGAAGCTGCCGCAACTGAAGGCGGCCGTCTACGACGGCGATACGCCGAAGGCGGAACGCCCGCTGATCCGAGCGAACGCGAATCTCGTGATGACGAACCCCGACATGCTGCACCTCTCGCTGCTCGCCGATCACGCTCGGTGGGCGGACTTCTTCCTGCGGCTGTCGCTCGTGGTCGTCGACGAGGCCCACGTGTGCCGGGGCGTGTTCGGGTCGCACGTCGCGATGGTGCTGCGACGGCTACGGCGCCTCGTTGCCCACTACGGCGGCGCGCCGCGATGGTGCCTCGCGAGCGCGACCGTCGGGAACCCCGGCGAGCTCGCGACACGGCTCACGGGCCTCGACGACGTCGTCGAGATCACCGACGACGCCTCGCCGTCGGGCGAGAAGCGCTTCGCCCTGTGGAACCCGCCGCTCGCGGACGAGGAGACCGGTGCGCGCCGGAGTGCCCTCGCCGAGAGCGCATGGCTCCTCGGGCAGCTCGTGAGGGACGGGACCCGCGCGATCGGCTTCACCCGATCTCGTCGGGCAGCCGAGCTGCTCGCCGAGTGGACGCGGCGCGAGGTCGGCGACGCGCAGCTTCGGGAGAAGATCACGAGCTACCGGGCCGGCTACCTGGCGGAGGATCGGCGGCGCATCGAGCGGGCGCTCGCCGACGGCGAGCTGCTGGCGGTCGCCTCGACGAACGCGCTCGAGCTCGGCATCGACATCGGGTCGCTGGACGCGGCGGTGCTCACCGGGTACCCGGGGACCCGCGCGGCGATGTGGCAGCAGGCCGGACGAGCCGGACGGCGCGACACCGACTCGCTCGCGGTGCTCGTGGCTCAGGACGACCCGCTCGACCAGTACCTCGTGCACCATCCGGCGGATCTGTTCGACAAGCCGGCGGAGGCCGCCGTGATCGACCCCACGAATCCCTACGTGCGGGAACCGCATCTGCGCTGCGCCGCACGGGAGGTGCCGCTGCGCGACGATGAGCTCGCGTTCTTCGGCGACACCAGTGAGGTGCGAGCCTCGGTCGAGGCGATGACCAGCCGCGGCGAGCTCGTCCGGCGTCGGGAGGCCTGGCACGATCGCGGCCGCGACGAGCCCCATCGGGCGGTCGACGTGCGCGCCGGCGGAGGCCACGTCTACTCGATCGTGATCGACGGCACCGGCGAGCTGCTCGGTACCGCCGACGAGCACCGCGCCTACGCCACCCTGCACCCGGGCGCGGTCTACCTGCACCTCGGGGAGCAGTATCTCGTGCAGGAGCTCGACCTCGTCTCGCGCATCGCCGTCGTGCGTGACGCCGACCCCGACTTCTACACGCAGGCCCGCGACGTCACCGACATCGCGATCGGGGAGACACGTTCGCAGTCAACCATCGGGGACGTCGTCCAATGCTTCGGATCGGTCTCGGTGACGAACCAGGTCGTGAGCTACGTGCGCAAGTCGGTCTCGACGAACGAGACGCTCGACGAGTTCCCCCTGCCGCTGCCGCCGGTCGAGCTCGAGACCCGGGCGGTGTGGTGGACGATCCCCCAGACGGTGCTCGATCGCGCGGGGGTCGGCCCACGCGACGTGGCCGGTGCGATCCATGCGGCGGAGCACGCCGCGATCGGGCTGCTGCCCCTCGTCGCGACCTGCGACCGATGGGACATCGGCGGCGTCTCGACGCCGATGCACCCCGACACCGGCGCCACTACGATCTTCATCTACGACGGCTACCCGGGCGGGGCCGGCATCACGGAGCGCGGCGCGGCGACCAGCGAGCGGTGGCTGACGGCGACGCTCGAGGCGATCAGGCAGTGCCCCTGCACGCACGGGTGCCCGAGCTGCGTCCAGAGCCCGAAGTGCGGCAACGGCAACGAGCCGCTCGACAAGCAGGGGGCCGTCGCGCTGCTGGCGGCGTTCCTCGGGGAGCATTGGGGCTAGCATCGTGCCGGCGGTGGTGCGGAGGTTCCGGTGAGGGGGCCCGCTCGAGGCTGCGGTAGCCTCGGAGGCGCCCGTGTACCCGCACCGACTCACCCGCCGTCAGTTCATGAGCCGATCCGCCGCGGCCGCGGCCGGGTTCCTCGTGACCTCGTGCATCGGCGACCGTCTGTCGACGAGCCCCGAGCCGAGGCCGACGTTCAGCCCGATGCCGCCGGAGAAGCTCGCCACGCGCTGGCCGATCGACCGCGTCGTGTACCTGATGCTCGAGAACCGCAGCTTCGACAACATCTTCGGGCGGTACCCGGGCGCCGCTGGCACGCGCACCGGCATGCGGTGGGGCGAGGAGGTCAGGCTGCGGCACTGCCCTGAGTGGCTCCCGGGCGATCTTCCCCACGACACGGCGTCGTGGCACGCGATGCACAACGACGGGAAGATGGACGGGTTCGCGATCGGGGAGTACGGACCCTCCTTCGCCTACTCGCAGTTCGACCGTCCCGACGTGCCGAGCTACTTCCAGTGGGCCGACGAGTACGTGCTCTGTGACAACTTCTTCGCGTCGGTGGCGGGCCCGTCGTACCCGAACCACCTGTACATGATCGCCGGCCAGGCCGGCGGGGCGATCAACAACCCCGAGAACATCAAGGTGAAGCAGCTGAACGACGGTCGCGCGTTCAAGAGCTGGGGGTGCGACGCATACGGCGACGAAGTCTTCGTCTACGTCGAGGACGCGCGGGGTAACCTCGACCGGCACTCCACATGCTTCGACATGAAGACGGTCGGCCACCAGCTGTCGAAGCGCGACATCGACTGGGCCTACTACTCGGCCGATCCGTATCAGGCCGGCTACATCTGGCAGGCGTACTCGTCGATCGAGGACATCTTCCACGACGACGAGCTGTGGCAGCGACACATCTGGCCGGTCGACGACATCATGCGCGACATCGAGGCCGAGGCGCTGCCGCCGGTCACTTGGATCACGCCGCGCTTCCAGCTGTCGGACCACCCACCGTTCAGCACGCGACACGCGCACAACTGGGTCACCGACATCGTGAACGGCCTCATGCGGTCGTCGATGTGGGAGTCGATCGCGATCTTCATCACCTGGGACGAGTGGGGCGGGCTGTACGACCACGTGGCGCCGCCGACGGTCGACGACGTGGAGCTCGGGTTCCGCGTGCCGATGATGGTGATCTCGCCCTACGCGAAACGCGGCTACATCGACGACGCGTTCGCGGAGTTCTCCTCGCCGCTGCGGTTCATCGCCGACAACTGGGACCTGCCCTATCTCACCCCGCGCATCGCGAACTCGCACAACTACAAGCACGTGTTCGACTTCGACCGCAGGCCGCGGCCGCCCTCGCCCGGACGCCACGTACGCGCCACGAACGACTTCTGGGACTGGCCGGAGACGTTCCCGGGGTGGCCGGCGTCGCTCGACCCCGAGGACCCGAAGATCCGCTACCCCTGATCGACGGGGGCGGCGTCCTTGCTGCCGTGGTCGGGCAGCCTTCCGGCCAGGCACGGCAGGGTGTCGAGCATCTCCGATGGGAACGCGGCGATGAACGCGGGCTCGTCGGCCACCGTCGGTGCGACCGGGTATTGCCCGCCCTGCACGTCGCCCTTCGTGGCCGTGAGCAGGAACCCCGAGATCTCCTCGAGCGTGGTGCCGTTCTGCTCCATCTCGTCGAGGTCGATGAAGATGTGGGTCGGTTGCGTGAACTCCACGATCCGCACGTCGTCGCCGTCGGTGTCGAAACGCTCCTGGATCAGGTTCGCGACGCTGGTCGGCGAGATCACGGACGCGCCGCTCACCGCGGGGTCGGGGGTGTGGCCGTGGTCGGCGGTGAGCATCATCACCCACTCGCCCTCGCCGACGTGCTCGTTCAACAGATCGATCAGGTTCGGCAGGCCGGCGTCCTGCGCCTGCACCGAATCGCGCATCTCGACGGCGTTCATCGAATAGAGGTGTCCGATCTCGTCGATCAGCTTGTAATTGATGTAGAGCAGGTCGGGCACGCCGTCGGCGCCGAATCCTTCCCGCTGCACGACCTCGTCGATCAGCCTCGTCTGCCACGGGATGCGGGCCGGCGTCTTCAACGCCTCCTCGGCGCGGGCCCCGTCGAGAGCGAGTTCGTGCCACATGCCGTCGTCCTCCCCGTCCTGCAGATCGACCTCGTCGAAGTACTCGGTGATCGGCGGCAGGTCGTTCACGTACGGCAGCATGCGGTAGTAGGGGGCGACGTTGCTGGTGAGGTTCCACGAGATGCCCTCGGCGCCGAGGGTCGCCGCCCCCTCCCGCTCGCGCAGCACCGCGATGTCCTGGTCGCCGCCCCCCCACAGCGAGCCGTGGCCCATCATGCCGAGGTGGATCGCCACCGTCGCGAGAGCCCCGACGACCGGACGGTTGCCCATCGCGCGGTCGTAGAGATCGGCGAACGTGGCGGCCACGAGGTAGCGTGGGCCGGCTTCCCACGGATCGGTGAGCCGGTCACCGATGCGCAGCTGGTGGGCGACGAGCCCGTGGTTGCGGGAGAACGCCCCGGTGCCGATCGTCGCGTGGATCTGTGCCGTGCTGGGGGGCGACGACCCCACCTCGGCCTCCTCGTACCACGTGCCCTCGTCGATCAGGCCCTGAAGGTTCGGCCAGGACTTCGGCCACTCGTCGAGCACGAATCGGCCGGCGCCGTCCCAGACCACCACGACGACCACCTTCGGCGGGTCCGCGCCGGGCACGAGCGCTTCGGAGAGCGGTGCGCCGTCGGGCGCGTCGAACGGGAAGTCGACCAGTTCGCCCTGGGTGGGCGCGATGTCGGCGAGCGTGACGACGCGGTCGACCTCGCCTCGGGCCTGGATGTGGCCCGGACCGTAGAGCAACAGCGGCACCTGTCCGACGTAGTCCCACGGGCCGGAGTGCGGCAGTCCTCCCGTGCCGACGAAGTCGGGTTCCTGGGGGATGATGTCGATGTCGCCGCTTCGGTCGGCGCGATGGCCGCGCCAGCCCCGCACGAGCAGCTTCGTCGGGACCTCGCAGGCGGTCGCTGCGAGCTGGGCCCGCATCGCCTGGGTCTGCGAGAGCCCCGTCGCCGCCGGCGCCGTCGCGCCCGTGCCGGGCGCCAGCACGAACGCACCACCGAGAGCGAGCGCCGCGATCGGACCGGCGAGCGAGCGACGAGTCCTCACGCGGCGGCCCCCGGCTGCGGCGGAACGAACGCACCGTAGTCCTCGCCGCCGAACAGCAACACGACGAGGCCGATGTGCTTGGGCTCGGGCACGGCCGCACGCTCCACCTGCCACTCGCTCTCCCCTTCCGGGGCGCTTGCGGGGTCGACCACGATCCAATCGACGCGGGCGCCGTCGCGGGCGTCGAGCACGTATACGCCGGGCCGCGGCAGCGCCGCCCCGGTGTCGTTCTCGACCGTGAGCATCGCGCCCTCGCCGTCGATCGTGAGTCGGGCCTCGATGCCGGCGGCATCGGTGAAGACGTAGGAATCGGTGCTCGTGACGGGCGGCGGCGACGTCTGTGGCGACTCCTCGGCGCCCGCGGGCGGGTCCCCGTCTTCAGTGCATGCGGCGAGCGAGAGCGTGAGCAGTGCGAGGCCCAGCAACACACCGAACGACGCGCTGAGGCAGGAGCGAGTTGGGAGGCCCATCGAGCGCGGCAGTCTAACAGTGGGGGTGTGGCGGCCCTGTGACGACCGCCCTCGACCATCGACGTGGCAGGGCCACGGGCCCCGCCCTGCGATACTCACCGGCATGGCCCAACGGGAAGCCCCTTACGTCGCGGTGATCGGCGCGAGCGACGCCACCGAGTGGGAGCTCGCGATGGCCGAGGACGTGGGGCGACGGCTCGCGCGCGCCGGGGCCGTGCTCGTCTGCGGCGGACTCGGCGGCGTGATGAACGCCGCCGCCGCGGGAGCGGCGGCCGAGGGCGGCACCTCGGTCGGCATCCTGCCGGGCAACGATCGCGGCGGCGCGAGCCCGCACCTCACCGTCGCCGTGACCACCGGGTTCGGTGAGGGTCGCAACGTCCTGGTCGCGCGGAGCGCCGACGCGGTGATCGCCGTCGGCGGCGAGTTCGGCACGCTGAGCGAGGTGGCGCTCGCCCTGAAGATGGGCAAGCGCGTCGTGGGACTCGGCACCTGGGACCTGCGGCGCGACGACATGGAGGCCGACCCGCTCGTTCGTGCCGAGACCGCGGCCGACGCGGTCCGCGCGGCGCTCGGGAGCTGAGCCGGTCAGCGGCACACATCGGCGCTGCGGCCTAGCGATTCTGCGGTATCGCCCTCAAGCCCTCTCGGGCGTAGCCTGCGCGTCCGGACCTGCAGTGGCCAGCCGCTGTGCTCGCCCACCCCGTCGCGGCCGCCTACACGCGCGTCGTGGGCTCGAGCGCCGGATGGCCGCGGGGCTCGACGGCGCGGGATCTGCTCCCGGCCACGGTCGTGCGGCGGAGGTCGGAAACGCTCACCGCCGCCCGGCCGGTCGTCGGGCTCCACCCGTCCCGGTCGTGGGTCGTCGGGGGGACCACCCACGACCGGGAACCCACTTCCCGTTCACGCGTTGACCGGCTCAGCCTCCATCCACAGCTCGTCGTAGCCCGTGTCGCGCCTCGGCACGGCGTCGAGCCGGCGCATCAACGTTCCCGCATCCGGGTCGGAGAACCACTCCTTCATCTCACGCTCGAAGGTCGCGAGGTCGGGGAAGTCGATCTCCAGGCACATCTCGTTGAACGTGCCGAACGCGCGCGTCATCAATCTGCCCTGCGTCCATCCGCGCTCGGCGCAGAGCGTGTTCACGTCGTCGGTGATGGCGACGATCTCGTTCCAACCGTCGATGTCCTTCACCGTGAGGAGCTGTCGATGGCGATACACGGAGATCCTCCGATCGTCTCGTCACTGCCCGGAACGAGGACGACAGGCTCAAGAGGAGGTCCGCGGACGGGCACGGTGATCGGTCGCAGTTCGCACCTCTCGACGAGCGGTCGGGTGCGGGCGCATGTGCATCATGCGCCCGCCCCACGTCGGCGCGCAAACGCACTCTTCAGGCCGCGGCATCCCCCTTGCCGACGACCCTGCCGGCCAGGCGCAGCGCCGTCGTCCGCTCGTTGGGCTTCAGCCCGATCGCGAGCAGCGCGATCGCATATGCCCCGGTGCCGAACGCTGCCGAAAGCAGCAGGTTCACGAGCCATTGAGCCTCGGGCAGCACGGCGTGTGCGGCGGCCGTCACCAGGCCGCCGATCACGGTGGGCCCCACCAACCGCAGGTAGGACCGATCGAAGGGCCAGATCCGCAGGAACCGACGCACCAACAGCAGCCGTGCGATCGCGCTGAACGTGAGCGTGGCCGCCTGCGCGATCGCGGCGCCCTCGATGCCGAGCACCTCAGGACGCGCGAGGGCGAGGGCGAGGGCCACGTCGATCGCGAACCCGCCGATGTAGACGAGCAGGTCCCAGCCGGTGCGCCCGGCCATGATCAGGATGAACCCGACCGTGCCCACCATGACCGGCACGATCATGCCGACGATCAGGATGCGCAGAGCCGTCTGCCCCTGCACGAACTCGGCGCCGAAGATGCGCAGCACGGGGCCGGGCATGATCGCGAGCACGAGCAGCACCGGGATCGTCGCGGCGAGCGTCCACCGCGTGACCTGCTTGTAGAGCTCATCGAGCTTCGAGCGCTCCCCTCGGTGGTGCAGGTCGGCCACGAAGGGGCTGAACGTGAGCGAGACGCTCGTGAGGAACAGGAACAGCGCCTGCCCGGCGCGCAGCACGGCGCTGTAGACCCCGACCTGCCCCTCGGCCCCCGCGCCCTGGCCGCTCGAGAGCAGTGACAGCACGAACAGGTCGGTCCAGAAGATCAGCTGGGAGAAGAGCGTGGCGGGGGCGCGAAGGGCACCGAAGCGCAGCAGCGGGCCGGTGCGTTCCTCGGGGATGCCCTCGCCTGTGACCTCGTGGGGGAAGCGGCGCTCCTCCTTCTGCCACCCGTACACGGCGATCGCGAGCGCGAGGGCCCACGACGCCGCGAACGCCCAACCGGCAGCGCCCGCCGTCGCCGCCCAGACCGCCCAGAACCCGACCGTGAAGACGATCCAGCCGATCGGTTGGGCGGTCCACTGCGAGTAGAGCGTGTAGCGCATGATCTTCAGGCCGCGCGTGGCACCCATGTACGTGAAGGCGAGGGCGGCGAACGGCACGGTCACCGCCGCCGCGCGGAACGCAGGCACGGCGGCGTCGTTGCCGCTGAAGAAGGTCTCGGCGAGCCACGGCGCGAGCGCCCACGCCACCACGCCGAACGGCACGGAGAAGGCGGCCGCGATCACGCCCGCTCGGCGCACGAGCGCACGGCTGCGCGCCGCCTCGCCGCGGCCGACGAGGATCGCCACCAGGCGCACGTTCGCGACGTCCATGCCGAAGCGAGTCAAGGCCGCGGCGATGAACGCGAACTGCGTGGTGAGGGTGACCACGCCGTAGGCGCGGTCGCCGAGGCGCTGGGTCATGATCACCTGGGCGGCGAACGTCGCGACCGCACCGATCGCGAGGCCGAGCACGTTCTGACCCGTGTTGCCGAGGATGACCCGCTGATCGGAACCCTTCGGGCCGACGGCGACCGGCTCGGTCGCCTCGGCGACCTCGACGGCTTCTTCGACGACCTCGGGATCCATGACCGGCCAAGTATCGCGGACCCGATGGCCCCTGACCGTCAGGAACGTGTGGAGACGCGCTCGATCGCCCCTCTTGACACGCAATCGCTGGGTTGCGTATGGTTCCCGCAACCAGCTGGTTGCTCGTCGTGCGGCACCCGTGACGAAGGGGCGATTCGCCGATGGACCTTCCCGACTCGATCCGCAAGGAGCTCACCCTGGCCGCCCCGCGCGATCGGGTTTGGCGTGCGCTCACCGACCCGGCGGAGCTGGTGCGATGGTTCCCCACGCACGCGGCCGAGGTTGACCTTCGGCCCGGAGGCGCCGTGCGGTTCTCGTGGCAGGACTCGGAGGACGAGGGCGTGATCGACGAGGTGGAACCCGGGGAACGACTCGTCTTCCGGTGGCGGATGCAGGGTTCCGACCGGCCGTCCACGCGGGTCGCCATCACGCTCACCGATATCCCCGAGGGCGGCACGCGCCTCGTGCTCACCGAAGAGGGGTTCGCTGCCCTCGCCGACGACGAGCGCGACGAGATGATCACCGGCAACGCCCAGGGATGGGCCGAGGAGCTCGAGGAGCTCAGGGCCCTCGTGGAATCGCCCGACATGAGCCTCACGCAGGGTTGATCGGACGATGGCCTCCGCGGTCGATCCTTCGACGACGGCCGGGCTCGACCGGGCCGGGCGAGTCTTCGGCGCGCTGGCCGATCCCACGAGGCGGGCCATCGTGCGGGAGCTCTCGATCGACGGCCCCCTCACCGCCACGGAGCTCGCATCTCGGGTCGGCATCTCGCGTCAGGCGGCCTCGAAGCACCTCGCCGAACTCTCGCTCGCGGGCCTCGCATCGGGCGAGCGAAGCGGCCGAGAGCGCCGCTTCACCCTGCGCACCGCGCCGTTCGCCGAGGCGGAAGCGTGGATGCGCGCGATCGGTGCCACATGGGACCAGCGACTCGAGGCGTTCCGCCGGCTGATCGAAGAAGGCTGAGGCCCGGTGAACACGCCACGAGGCCCGGCGCTCCGCGCCGGGCCTCGTGCTCACCTGTGGAGAGGCGATCGATCGCTGCGCGATCAGAAGGTCGCGCCGCCCCTGCAGGTCTCCCCAGCGTGCGTCGCGCGAGCGCGGAACACGTCGCTGCCTGCCGGGTTCGAGGTCACGACCCGAACCTCGAACGAGCCGCTCGGGCCGCTCGTCGTGCGGTTCCCGCGGAAGATCACGTTCCCGTTCTTCACGATGCGCACCGCCCAGGTCTGGCCACGCCGGTTTGAGTCGACCTCGTACTCGACCTCGATCTTGCCGTCCTCGGGCGAGAGCTTTAGCTTCCAGTCGGTCGCGCCGCTGCACGATCCGCGCCGGATCACGTCGCCGTCCTTGGCCAGCGCGGGCACGGCTCCGGCCACGGACACCGTCAGCATCGCGGCCACTCCGACTCGCAGGAACTTGCCGATCATCTGCATCCCCTCCTCGGGCTCGCGGCCGGAGCGTCCGGCCGTCTGGCTCAAGGTTCGTCGTAACTCGGTCGGGGTCACAACGGGACGACGGTCCCGGGACCGAGGGCTCAGTAGGTGAGGGACCCCTCGCACGTCGTACCGGTCTTCGTGTTCACGCCACTCGCGACGATGCGATCGGAACCGGCACGGTTGGTGGTGCGCTTCGAGACACGCACCTCGCCCCCGGCGTCGGACGTCTTCGTGCCCGAGTAGATACGTGTGCCGTTGTCGGACATGAAGAGCTGCCAGGACTGGCCTGTGGGCACGTCGTCGATCTTGAAGCGCAGGCGGAGGACGCCGTCATCCCGCCGTACGCGCAAGGTCCAATCCCCGGGGCCGCCGGAACACGAGCCGCGACGACGCACCTCGTCGCTGGCATGCGCGGGCGCGGCGGCGAGTATCAACGCCAGCGCGAGCGCGACGGCACGGGTGCGGGTTCCAGGCATGGATCCATCGTGCGAGGCCGGCGCGGCCCTCACAACGGGACTTCGGTCCCGGGACCCCTCCCGACTCAGTCCCGCAGGGCGCCGGTGCGCTCGGCCCACAGCGCCGCCTGGGTGCGGTCTGCGACCCCGATCCGCTGGAAGAGGTTCGTCAGGTGGCCCTTCACGGTCTTCTCGCTGATGCCCATGCGCCGGGCGATCTGCTTGTTCGCCAGACCGTCGACGACCAGTCCGAGCACCTCACGCTCACGGGGTGTGAGCTCGACCTCGACGGGCCGGTCGCGTCGGTGCGCCAGCAGGGCGGCCGCGGCCCGCGGCGTGAGGGGCGCCTCACCCCGCGACGCCGCCTGCACCGCCGCGTGCAGTTCCTCGGGTTCGGCGTCCTTCAGCAGGTAGCCGACCGCGCCGGCGTCGAGCGCCTGCACGATGCGCTCACGATCGGAGAACGACGTGAACACGACGACCTTCGTGTCGGGGGAGGCGTCCCTGAGCCGCTTCGTGACCTCGATGCCGTCGAGGTCGGGCATCGAGAGATCCAGCAGCAGCACGTCGGGGCGGTGCTGCTCGCACAGTGCGACGGCTTGCTCGCCGCCCGCTCCCGATCCGAGGAACTCGACGTCGTCGAACGTCTGCAGCAGCTGTTCGAGCCCGACGCGCACGACCTTGTGGTCGTCGGCGATCACCACGCGGATCATCGGATCGGCACCTCCACGCGCACGACGGTACCCGCCGTCCCGCCGGGCCTCACGAGCAGCCGGCCGCCAGCGTCGGCCACCAGGTCCTCGAGGATCGACAGGCCCACGTGCCCTTCCCCTCTCGCCTGCTCCACGCGCTCGGGGTCGATGCCTCGCCCGTCGTCCTCGACCTCGAGCACCGCGAGCGGTCCCTCCGCCCGCGCCCGGATGCTGACCGCGTTCGCGCCGGCGTGCTCCTCGACGTTGCGCACGGCCTCCTGCGCGGCACGGTAGAGCAACGCGTCGGCTTCCTGCCCGAACGTCGCCTCGGGATCGATCTCGACCGTGGCGTCGACGCCGTGCGCCCCGAGGCGAGCCACGAGGTCGGAGAGCGATGCGGCGAGCCCGACCTGTTGCAGGTTCGGCGGATAAACGCCGACGACCGCGGACCGCAGGGTCCGCACGCTCCCACGCACCGCCGACGCGGAATCGCGCAAGACGTCGGCGGCCGCATCGTCGGGAACCTGCTCCGCCGACGCCGACAGGCGCATCGACAGCCCCGCGAGCTCCTGGACCGGGCCGTCGTGCAGATCGCCGGCGATGCGTCGACGCTCGCGATCCGACGATTCGATCGCCCGCTGCATCAGGCGTTCGCGCTCGAGCTGCGCCGTCCGCACCCGTCGGGCGAGCATCCACGCGATCGGCACCATCAGCAGGGCAAGCGCCACGAGCGTGACCACGAGCACCGGGACGAACGTCGACGCGAGCTCCCGCCGCCGCTCGGCGACGCTCGACGCGAGCTGGTAGGTCTCGAATAGCAACGGGGTCCCGTCGGGCGTCTCGACGCGGGTGTACACCTCGAGAAGCTCGCCGAACGCCCGCTCGAACCGATTCTCGGGACCGCTCAGATCGCTCACCTCGGAGACGACACCGCCCTCGTCGAGTACCTCGAGATCCTCCTCGTCAAGCTCGTACTCCGAGCCGATCAGGCGGCTCTCGTCCGAATACACGATGCGGCCGTCCCGCGTCCAGAGCTTCACGCGGACGATCGGTTCCACCAGCACGGCATCGAACACGACGCGCGCGACGGCGGCGCTCGCGGCGGCGTCGCCCGTGAGCAGGCCGTCGCCGGTGAGGCGGCGTTCCACCAGCCGGGCGGAGACGTCGGTGAGCTGACGGGCCTCGGCGAGCGCCTGGTCGGTCGCGACGTCGCGCACCACCGCGACGCCGGTGCCCGCGACGAGACCGAGCGCGACGAGCGCGAGCAGGGCGAAGACGGCGAGCGGGCGGGCCAGGGAGTCCGAGCGCGACGTCACGCGACGGATGCTACGCCGCCGCGACCCCGGTCCCCGACGGGACTTCCGTCCCGGGACCACGGCTGTGACGCAGGTGCTTCCACCCGAGATCCAGGCCGATCGACACCAGGATCGTTGCCACGAGCGCCGCCGTGGCTGCGGGCTCCTCGGCGAGGGTCGTGGCCGCGAAGATCGCGAGCGTCACCGTCGTCGCCAGCAGGGCGACGATCAGCGGGACCAGTCGTGCGCCGGTCTGGCCACGGATCCGCAGGTGGGCGACCGTGACGAGGGAGAAGATCAGGAGTGCGACGGCGGAACCGATGTTCGCGATCGCGTTGAGATCGAAACCGACCGCGAGCACGATCGTGAGCGCCACCATGATCAGCATCCCGATCGGTGCTCTCCCGAGGGATCGACCCATCACGGGCGGGAACTGCCCGTTGGTCGAGAGCTCCTCGGACAAGCCCTTCGCCGGATAGATGCCCGAGTTCGTCGCGCCGGCCGTCGCGAACAGACCGACCAGGCCCATGAGCCAGAAGCCGAATTGACCGAGGCTCGGGTCGGCTGCGACCGCGATCGCCGTGCCACCCGAGGCGATGACCTCGTCGACCGTCAGGGTGCCGAAGACCCCGAGGGCGACGGCCACGTAGGTCGCCGTCGCGATCGCGAGGGCCAGGTACATCGCCCTCGGCAGTTGCCGCGTCGGCTCGGACAGGTCCTTGGCCGTGAACGTGATCACGCCGAAGCCCAGGAACGCGAAGAACGTGAGCGCTACGCTGGCCATGATCTCCCGCACGCCCGGGTACGACGAGACCGACAGCAGCGAGGGATCCATGTTCCAGATCGTGACGGCTGAGAACAACAGCAGGGCGCCGACGACGATCCACACGATCACGCTCTGCACCCGGGCGACCGCCTTCGAACCGACGATATTGATCCACAGCATGCCGACGAGCAGCACCGCCGCGAAGACCTTCGGCCACCACGCCGCCGCATCGTCGCCGATGAACATGGACGCCGCGTAGCTCCCGAACGAGACGGAAACCAGCGCCGTCACGATCACGTTCGAGCCGAACGTGAGCCAGCACGTCGCGCCGGAGACGTGACCCTCGCCGAACCCCCTGGTGACGTACTCGAGCAGACCACCCGCCGACGGGAACTTCGTGCCGAGCTTTGCCCACGAGTAGCCCTGGAGAGCGGCGATCGCCCCGGCGATCAAGAATGAGAGCCAGACCGCCGCGCCGGCGACGGCGCCCGCCTCGCCGAGCAGTGCGAAGATGCCGGCCCCGACCATGGCACCCACTCCGATGAAAGCGGCCTGGCGAACGGTCATCGAACCTCGAATGGTGCTCATGGCGCACCGCCTTCCACGCGTCACCGATCCTTCTACGGCCAGCGTAGGAAGGCTCGACGCACCCCCTTTGGACCATTTGGTCCGCCCCGGAGGGGTCCAACGACTAGGGCTGCGACACAGTCGATATCGGCCGGCGGGAACGCTCTCCCCTCCGTCGCGGGCGAGGCCGGGGGTCACGAGCCCGACGAACCCGGACCGCCATCACCCCGCTCATCACGAGCAACGGCAGGGCCACCGCCGGGCCGCCGAGCAGCACACCCGCGAGGGCGCCGCCGACCGGCGGGGTCGACTGCATCAGGGTGCGCAGCACGCCGACGACCCTGCCCCGCATCTCCTCGGGTGTGAGGCGCATGCGGATCGTCTGTGCCCAGATCGTGAGGGGCGACCCGAGCAGCCCGGCCCGCAGCAACCGGAGGTAAGGCGCCCACGCCGATCACCGGGCGTGCCAGAGGTGCATCGCCGCGTAGGCCCGCCACGGCCGCCAGCGCTCGGCGCGATCCCGGATCGAGGCGACATCGTCGGCAAGCCCCAGCGCGGCGAACCCGTGGCGCACCCCGAGGTCTCCCGCTGGGAACGCGTCGGGGTCGCGCAACGCGCGCATCGCCACGTACGAGGTGGTCCACTCCCCCACGCCGCGGATCGACGCGAGGGCTCGGAGCGTCGGCTCGAGCTCCCCGCTGCCCGAGAGATCGAGCGATCCGTCCACCACCGAGCGGGCGACGGCCACGATCGCGTCGGCCCGCGCCACGGGCATGCCGAACCCATCGCTGGGAGCCTCGGCGAGCCGCTCGGCCGTCGGGAACAGGCGCACGATCGGTCCAGCCGGCGAGGGCAGCGGCGCCCCGAACCGCTCGGCGATGCGGCCGAGGGTCGTGCGGGCGCCGGCCACCGAGACCTGCTGGCCCACGATCGCTCGAACCGCGAGCTCGAAGCCGTCGATAGTCCCCGGCAGTCGCGTCCCGGGCGCCGAACGCACCAGCCGGCGGAGGGCGGGATCGGCGCAGAGCCGCGCGTCGATCGCCTCCGGGTCGGCGTCGAGGTCGAACAGGCGTCGCACCGACTGCACGACGGCCGCGAGCTGGGGAACGTCGTCGCCGACGCCGACCACCCGAAGCGCCACGACCGGTTCGACCGGATGGGGCTCGGCCTCGAGTACGACCGGTCGACCGGCCGGCGATCGCACCGCCCGCGAATACCGACCACCCGCCACGCTCTCGACGCCCGGGATCGCGCGGGCCGCGAGGAAGGCGAGCAACCGGTCCGCGGCCAAGGGCGGCCGGAAGGCGAGCCGCAGCTCCGGCGCCTCGGATCGGACGTCGTCGGGACGCCGGCGGCGGATCTCGGTCGGTGTGCGACCGTACACGCGCCGCAGGGTGTCGTGGTACGAGCGCAAGGAGGAGAACCCGGCGGCGAACGCGAAGTCCGTGCTCAGCAGGTCGGTCTGCTCGAGGAGCTGGTTCGCGAGCGCCGCCCGTCGCGACCGTGCGACCGAGAGCGGCCCCGTGCCGAGCTCCTGCACGAACGAGCGGTGGAGGTGGCGACTGCCCACCGACAGCCGGCAGGCCAGGCCGTCGATGCCCTCACGGTCGACCACGCCCTCGGCGATCAGGCGCAGGCCGCGTCCTACCAGGTCGGCGCGCACGTCCCAGTCGGGCGAATCCGGACTCGCCTCGGGCCGGCACCGGCGGCACGCGCGGAACCCCGCGCTCTCGGCTGCCGCCGCCGCGGGGAAGAAGCGGACGTGCTCCCGCTTGGGCATCGGCACCGGGCAGACCGGGCGGCAGTAGATGCCGGTCGAGGTCACACCGACGAAGACGCGGCCGTCGAGCCGCCGCTCACGAGCCTTCACCGCCGCGTACGTGACCTCGAAGCCGTCCACGGGCATGGGTATAGCGCGCTGGGACGACACCGCGCTGGCAGGTTTCGGACTTCCTGACGCGGAGGTTCGCGCCGCGACACCCGGCGGGTCGATGCGTTACCTTCGAGGGACAACCGAGGGGGAGTATCCCCCAGACGTCGCCGTCAACCCGGCCTCACGGCCCGGTGGCGTCGGTCGCCGGAGCCACGCGTCCGGGGACCGGAGAGACCTTCGGTCAGGCGGACGCCCTCGCGCGCGCAAGGGCGGCGATCGAAGAGGAGTCTGAAGCGTGGACGTCGGCATCTGGGCCTGGGCGGGGTTCCTCGCCCTCATCTTGGGGTTGCTCGCGCTGGACCTGTTCGTCTTCCACAAGGAGGCGCACGAGGACACGTTCAAGGAAGCCACGAAGTTCAGCATCTTCTGGATCTCGCTCGGGCTCGCGTTCGGTGTGCTCGTGTACTTCTGGCTCGGTCCGCAGGCGGGGGGCGAGTACTTCGCGGGCTACCTGATCGAGAAGAGCCTGTCGGTCGACAACATCTTCGTCTTCGCGTTGATCTTCACGTACTTCGGCGTGCCGGCGATCTACCAACACCGCGTGCTGTTCTGGGGCATCCTCGGGGCGCTCGTCTTCCGTGCGCTGTTCATCGCCGGTGGGGCGGCCCTGCTCGAGCAGTTCCACTTCACGATCTACATCTTCGGCGCGTTCCTGGTGCTCACGGGCATCCGGATGGCGCTGCACCGCGACGGGGAGGTCCACCCCGAGCGGAACCCCGCGCTGAAGCTGTTCCGGCGCGTCGTGCCGATGACGTCGGAGTACCACGGGCAGCACTTCACGGTCGTCGATGCCGGACGACGCGTCGCGACTCCGTTGCTGGCTGTGCTGGTGCTGATCGAGACGAGCGACATCCTCTTCGCGGTCGACTCGATCCCGGCGATCTTCGCGGTCACCGACGATCCGTTCATCGTGTTCACGTCGAACGCGTTCGCGATCCTCGGCCTGCGGGCGCTGTACTTCATGCTGGCCGGCATGATCCACCGCTTCGTGTACCTGAAGATCGGGCTCGCCGTGGTGTTGGTGTACGTCGGCATCAAGATGCTCGTGAGCACCGTGTACAAGATCCCGATCTGGGCGTCGCTGACGTTCATCGCGGTCGCGATCACGGTCTCGATCGTCGCGTCGCTCCGCTCGACGAGGGGCGCGCAGGCCGGGGCCTTCGCTGAGGCTCACCCCGAAGCGCTCGGCGGTTCGGGTGTGGAATCCGTCGAGGTGCCGGGCGGCGACGACCCGCGGGAGTCACGATGAACGTCTTGTTCGCGACCGACGGGACGGCCCCGTCGGAACGCGCCGGCGCGATGCTCGCCCGGCTGGCCGACCCGGTACGCACCCGCGTCGTCGTGATGTCGGTGAACGATTTCGACGTCGCGATGCGCCAGGCCAAGCTGGCAGGGCATTTCTCCACCGAGGAGGGACATACAGCCGCCCGGCGCGCCGCGAATCAGGCCGCTGACGTGCTGCGTGACGCAGGCTTCGAGCAGGTCGAGGCGCGCGTCGAGGACGGAGACGAGGCGAGCGAGATCGTGCATTCCGCGGCGACGGAGGGCTTCGGCCTCGTCGTCGTCGGCAGCGGGAAGGAGAGCTGGCTCGACTCCGTGGTGCTCGGCAGCGTGAGCAGCTCGGTGCTGCAGGGCTCGCCGTGTCCGGTGCTCGTGGTGCACCGCCCCCCCGAGGGCGGCGGTCTCGTGCGCGTCGTCGTGGGGGCCGACGGCTCCGAGGGAGCGAAGCACTCGATCGCGGCGTTCGCCGCGGTGGCCGACCCCACCCGTTGCACGGTCGCCGTGATCACGGCGGCCGCCCCGCTCGCGCTTCCCCCCGGGGGTCCGGCCGGCGAGTCCGTCCTTGGCCGCGAGGTGGCCGACGACGAGATGGTGCTCGCCAACCGCCACGCGGAGACGGCCGCCGACGTGCTCCGTGCGGCGGGGTTCCAGGTCGAGATCGAGGTCTCGGCGGGCGGCGCCGCCGCCGCCCTGCTCGAGGGAGCCGAGCGTCGCGAGGCCGACCTGGTGGTCGTGGGCGCCCGTGGGCTCGGACGCTTCCGCGCCAAGGTGATGGGCTCGGTCAGCGACCGCCTGATCCGACACGCCCCGGCGACGCTCGTCGGCCGCTGAGCTCGACGTTCTTCGATCGGTCGACCCACGTGGACGTCCACCCTCTTGCACACCCATATCGGTAAGTGTTAGCTTACCGATATGTGGACCAGACCGTCAGGGGCCGCAGACGTGGCCTTCGACGCGCTCGGCGACCCCACGCGTCGGCAGGTCTTCCGAATGCTCCGGGCCGGCGAGCGATCGGTCGGCGAGATCGCCACGCAGCTCCCGGTGAGCCGGCCCGCGGTCTCCCAACACCTGCGGGTGCTGAAGGAGGCGGCCCTGGTGATCGACCGACCCGATGGCGTGCGACGCCTCTACTCCGTGCGCCCGACGGGGCTCGAGGCCCTCCGCGCGGAGTTGGAGACGATGTGGGACGACGCGCTCGGCGCCTACGCCGCGACCCTCGACCACGAGGAACGGGTCTCGCGACCCGGGCCGTGACAGCGGCCACCGCCAGGGCCGCCACCACGAAAGGAGCGACCCGATGATCGATCCGATCCATCGCAGCATCACGGTGTCGAGGGCGCCGGCCGACGCGTTCCACCTCTTCACGGCCGGGATGGGCACCTGGTGGCCCCTCGACACCCACGGCCGGTCCGATGAGTTCGACGGCACGAAGACCGAGCGCCTCGTGTTCGAGGAACGCGAGGGCGGACGCATCTACGAGGTGCTCACGAACGGCGTCGAGGCCGACTGGGGCATCGTGACGACCTGGGACCCACCCTCGAGGGTGGTGATCGACTGGAACCCCAGCCCCGCCGATCGTCCGTACACGGAGGTGGAGGTCACGTTCACGCCGACGACCGAGGGCACGACCCGCGTCGACCTGCACCACCGTCACTGGGAGCGGCTCGGCGAGGAAGCCGGCGCGGCGTATCGGGCGAACTACGAGCCCGGCTGGACCCACGTCTTCGACGACCGCTTCGGCGGCGCGGCGGGCTGATCGGTCGTCGTGAGGCTCCACCGGTTCGCGCGCTCGTTCCGCGCGGCGAGGCTCGCCGTCTCCGCCACGCGCTTCCTTCGGGTCTCCTCGCGCTTGGCGGAGTAGATCCACGCCAGGATCTGCTTGCGGACGCCCGGGGGGAACCCGTCCCAGTTGGCGCGTGAACCACGGTGGCGTCGGAACTCCGCGACGAGGTCGTCGGGCACCTCGAGCGCATCGCTGCGATCGAGGGCGTTCCACGAGCCGTCGGCCTCGGCGGCCTCGATCGACGCGAGGCCCGCCTTCGTCATGAGCCCATCGGCGAGCAGGGACTCGATGCGCCGCTTGTTCACGGCCGACCACGTGCTCCTGGGCTTGCGAGGGGCCATCCAGAGCTTGTACCGCTCGGGGTCGAGTGCGTTCGCCTTCGAGTCGATCCAGCCGAAGCAAAGGGCCTCGAGCACGGCGTCCTCATACACGAGCGATCCGGCACTCGAGCCCTTCTTGTGGATCACGAGCCAGATGCCGGCGTCGCCGCGGTGGCGACGCGACAGCCACCGGCGCCAGGCGGCGCGATCGGGTACCTCCACGAGTTCCGGCTCGGCCATCGCCTCAGTGTGGCATCAAGGGGGCGGTGGGGACCCACGCACCGGCAGCCGCACGGTGAACGCTGCCCCGGCATCCACGTCGTCCACGCGGACGTCGCCACCGTGCGCCTCGGCGATCGCGGCCACGATCGCCAGGCCGAGGCCGGCGCCACCGGTCTCCCGCGACCTGGCGCCGTCGTCTCGGTAGAAGCGCTCGAACACGCGCACGTGACCTTCCGGGGTGAGCCCCGGGCCCTCGTCGGCCACCGTGAGGGTCACGTCGTCGCCCTCGCGCGCCACCCGCACACCCGCGGGTGTGCCCGTCGGGGTGTGCTCGCGGACGTTGTCGAGCAGGTTGTCGACGACCTGCCGCAGCTTCCCGGCGTCGCCCACGATCTCGACGTCGCCGTCGATCTCGAGCGAGACCTCGCGATCGGGATCGACGGCCCGGGCGGCGTCGACGGCCTCGGTCGCCACCCCCCCGAAATCGACCGGCTCGAGTTCGAGCGGACGACCCTGATCGAGCCTCGCGAGGAGCAACAGGTCGTCGACGAGCACACCCATACGGGCGGCCTCGGCCTCGATCGCCGCCATCGACCTCGCGAGGTCCTCGGGACGTTGATCGGCACCCCGGCGGAACAGCTCCGCGTAGCCGCGGATCGACGTGAGCGGCGTCCGCAGCTCGTGCGACGCATCGGCGACGAACCGGCGCAGGCGATCCTCGCTCTCTTTCCGCTGCCCGAACGCGGCCTCGATCTGCGCCAGCATGCCGTTGAGGGTCATGCCGAGGCGACCGACCTCGGTCCGGGGGTCCGCCGTGCCGACGCGCCGTGAGAGGTCGCCGGCGGCGATCGCATCGGCCGTCTCCCCCATGTCGGCGAGAGGCTTCAGCCCGATACGCACGAGCCAGAACGCGAAGCCGGCGGCCGCGGCGAGCACGAGCACGCTGGCCACGAGCTCGACCCCGAGGAGCTGGCGGAGCGTCGCGGTGGTCTCCGTGAGCGGAACGGCGACGACGAGCGTGCCCGCACCCTGCAGGGTGGTCGCGAGCGCGCGCCACGCCGAGCGACCCTCTCGCACCGTGAACGCCACCGTGCGCTCGTCGCCGTCCTCGCCCGCGGTCGGTGGTGGCAGCTCGGCTGCCAGCGGCGGGGGCGCCTCCTCCTCGAACCCGAACGTCGTCGCGGCGATCACGGTGCCGCGCTCGTCGCGGAACTCCGCGTAGGTGCCGGGTGGCACGGCGACCCCCGGCGGCGGCGCGCCGAACGGTCCGCGGTCGATCAAGGCTTGGGCCGCGAACGGCCGGGCGGCCGCGAGCTGATCGTCCACGCGTTGCACCAGGAAAGTCCTCGTGAAATGGAACGTGGCCACGTTCGCCACCACGAGCCCAGCTGCCACCAGGCCGACGGTCACGAGCAGCAGGCGAGCGCGCAGCGACACGCGCTACTCCCGGGGCAGGCGCAACACATAGCCCACCCCGCGCACCGTGTGGATCAGGTGGGGCTCGACGACGTCGACCTTCTTACGCAGGTAGCTGATGTAGGTCTCCACGATCGCGGGGTCGCCGCCGAAGTCGTACTGCCACACGTGGTCGAGGATCTGGGCCTTCGAGAGCACCCGCCGGGCGTTCACGAGCAGGTAACGCAACAGGCTGAACTCGGTGACCGTGAGCTCGATCGGCAGCTCGCCACGCCACACCTCGTGGGAGCCCTCGTCCATCTCGAGATCGGCGAAGCGCAGCCGATCCCCTGCGGGCGTCTCTCCTTGGGTCCGCCGCAGCACGGAGCGGATACGGGCGACGAGCTCCTCGAGGCTGAAGGGTTTCGTCACGTAGTCGTCGCCCCCGATCGTGAGGCCGCGCACCTTGTCCTCGGTGGCGTCGCGCGCCGTGAGGAACACCACGGGGGTCGGTCGGCCACGCTCGAGCAGCTTGCGCTGCACCTCGAAGCCGTCGGCGTCGGGAAGCATCACGTCGAGCACGATCAGGTCCGGCCGGAACGCCTCGACGGTCGAGAGCGCCTCACGCCCGTCACGCGCGGTGGCGACGTCGAACCCCTCGTACCGGAGCGCTGTCGAGACCAGATCGGTGATGTTCGACTCGTCGTCGACCACGAGCACGCGGGCGAGGCCATCGGTCGAGGGCTCCGCCGCGCCGCCGCGCGTGCCCGCGTCGCCGCGCGTGCCCGCGTCGCTCACGCGGCGTCCGGCGGGGTCTCGGGCGGAGCGGTCGCCGGTTCGCGAGCGGCCGGGTCGCCTCCGAGGTCCGCGAACCGCTGCGTGTAGTCCTCCCGCGTCATCTCGCCGCGAGCGTAGCGGAGCCGCAGTTCCTCGATGGCACCGTCGGGCCGGGCGACGGGCATCGGCGCGGCCATCGCGCCGCCGGTGGCCCCGGCGCCGACGAGGGCGCTGGCGCCGCCCTCTCGCGTGAGCCGAATCACCGCCCACACGATCACGCCGATCAGCGCCGCGAAGAGCAGCAGGGGCACGATGCCGAACCAGTGGAACCCGCCGTCGAAGCCTCGCTCGATACCGTCGCGGAATCCGGGACCGATGTCGTGCGTCGGCATCGCGATCACCTCCTCTCTCATGGACGCTCCTTCTGAGGCGTCCCGCGTCCAGGAGAGCACGCACGCCTGGGAACGGGCTGGGAACGGACGAGGCCCTGCCTCAGACCGCCCGACGGTAGAGGCGCACGGAGATCGTGCCGAAGATCGCGATCAACCCCACGCTCCAGACGATCGAGGCGATCACATCACCCGCCGCGGGGCCTCCGAGCGTGAGGGCCCGCACGGCCGAGGCCGTGACGGATACCGGCTGATGCTCGGCGAAGGTCTGGAGCCATTCAGGCATCGTCTCGACCGGCACGAACGCCGACGAGGCGAACACGAGCGGCGCGAGCACGGGGAACGAGGCCGCTTGGGCCGTCTCCGGGTCGCCGACCGCGAGACCCACCGTCGCGAACAGCCAGGACATCGAGAACCCGAACAGGACCACGAGCCCCGCGCCGGCGAGGAGACCCCAGACGTCGGTGTGGACGCGCCAACCCACGAGGAACCCGACGGCCATCATCAGCGCGACGACGAACACGTTGCGCACGGTGTCGGCGAGCGTTCGACCGCTGAGCACCGCGGATCGGGCCATCGGGAGCGCGTGGAACCGTTCCATCAGGCCGCTCTTCATGTCGGTCGCAAGCCCGATCGCCGTGGCGATCGCACCGAAGACCACGGTCTGCACGAAGATGCCGGGCATCAGGTAGTCGACGTACGGGACGCCGGGCGGCAGCGCGGCCGAGAGCGCGCCGCCGAACACGTACCGGAACATCACCACGAACACCACGGGCTGGATCGTCGAGAACACGAGCAGTTGCGGGACCCGCCGATAGGCGATCAGGTTCCGCTGGATGATCGCGGCCGTGTCGCGGACCACCCCCATCGGGATATGGCGGTCGAGGGCGACATCCATCCGGGTCTCGACGGCGGGAACGCTCACGCGTCTCCTCCCTCCGATCCCTCCGTCACTGCGCGATGACCCGTGAGCGCAAGGAACACATCGTCGAGGCTCGGCTCACGCACCGAGAGCGTGTCGGGCTCGATGCCGTCGCCATCGAACCGTCGCAGGACATCGACCAGCACGTGCGCGCCACGGTTCGACGAGACCTTCACCGTGCGGTGTTCACGCTCGACCGTGCCGAGCCCATCGCCACCGAGCAACATGCGCGCGCGCTCGGCGAGCGCATCGTCGGCGAAGTCCATCTCGACCACGGTGTCGCCGAGGTTCGCCTTGAGCCGGGCGGGCGAGTCGTTCGCGATCACGTGGCCGCCGTCGATCACGGCGACCCGACCGGCGAGTTGGTCGGCCTCCTCCAGGTACTGCGTCGTGAGCAGCACGGTGGTGCCCTCGCCGACGAGCTCGCGGATCATGTCCCAGAGCTCGTTGCGGCTCGTCAGGTCGAGTCCCGTCGTGGGCTCGTCGAGGAACAGCACGGGCGGCTCCGGCACCAGCGACGCGGCGATGTCGAGACGTCGACGCATGCCGCCCGAGTACGTACGGAGCGGGCGGTCGGCCGCATCGGCGAGCGAGAAGCGCCGAAGCAGCGCGTCGGCGCGCGGTGCGATCGCGGCCCGCGGCAACTGACCGAGGATGCCCACCATCCGCAGGTTCTCGCGGCCGGTGAGGTTCGGGTCCACGGCCGCGTACTGACCGGCGAGCCCGATGCGTCGACGTACGGCCGCCGGCTCGTGGACGACGTCGCGACCGAGCACCTCGGCGCGTCCGGCGTCCGGGCGCAGGATCGTCGCGAGCACGCGCACGGCCGTGGTCTTGCCCGCGCCGTTGGGCCCGAGAAGCCCGAAGATCGTGCCCTCGTCGACCTGCAGGTTCACGCCGTCGAGGGCGGGCACATCGCCGAAGCGCTTCTCGAGGCCTTCCACGACGATCGCCGGCCGGCTCATGCGCCTGACCCTCCCACGATGATTGAGCTATGTCAAATATTGAGGGTGCACCAACGTTGTGAGATCTCAAGTATCATCGCGCCATGACCGCGGCCCGATCGAAGCAGGCGCTGGCCGAGGAAGTCTGGCGGCGCATGGCGCGCTTCACGATCGACCATGTCCAGCGCGGCGAGCACTTCCGTCTGTTGCAGGAGCAGGGACTGACGCCCGGCCACCTGAAGGCGCTCGGCTTCCTCGACGACGATGAACCGCGGCCGATGGGCGCGATCGCGGAAGGGCTCTCGATCGACGCCTCGCAGGTGACGTGGCTGGTCGATCGACTCGAGGAGCACGGGTTCGTCGAGCGGCGCACGCTGCCGTCGGATCGTCGGGTGAAGACCGTCGCCCTCACGCCGAAGGGTGTGGCGTTCCGTCGGGAACTGCTCGAGCACCTGTCCCAGCCTCCCGCGGCGCTCACAGCGCTCGACGCCGCCACGCTCGGCTCGCTGCTGCACGAGCTCGAGAAGCTGCCCGAACCCGAGGGGAGCCTGTGGAACGAGTTCCGCGCACCCCGGCCATGACCACGTGATGCATGAACGTGCCGCCGGCGCTGTCCGCGGCGGCGCCCTCGAACGGGGCGGCGCCCTCGAACGGAAAGATGTGCGATGCGCGACATGCGCGTCAAGGTTCGGCACGACGGCGAGCGGGTATGACGAGAGGCATGACGATACATGACGGCAACGGACAACGGCTCGCAACGTTCGGGGAGGCGGCGCTCACCGGGTGGCGGGGAGCAGCGGGGCGCGCGATCGCGCGACCGGTCGCCCGACGCACGCGATTCTCACGGGAACAGGTCGAAGCGTTTATCGGGTTGATGCTCACGGCGTACGCCGTGTACCGAGTGGTGCGGCCGCTCGTCCGCACGGTCCGCACCACTCGGTAGACGTCAGCGCTTCGTCGCGGGGGTCTTCTTCGGGGTCGACTTCCTGCCCGTCGACTTCTTGGTCGGCGATCTCCTCGCCGTCGTCGACTTCTTGGCCGTCGTGGACTTCTTCCGACCCGTGGACTTCTTGGCCGGCGATCTCCTCGCCGTCGTCGACTTTTTAGCCGTCGTCGACTTCTTGGCCCTCGTGGACTTCTTCCGGCCCGTGGACTTCTTCCGGCCCGTGGACTTCTTGGCGGAGGAGTTCTTTGCGGAGGACTTCTTGGCGGTCGTGCGCTTCGGCGAACGGCCACCAGCCTTCGCTGCGCGATCCTTCACGGTAGCGGCGACGTCGTCGGCCTTGTCGACGGCGATCTCCTCGAGCTTGTCGACCACGGCCTCGACGACGCCTTGCGCCGTGTCGGTCGCGAGCACCTTCTTCCCGGCTTCCTTGCCGGCGTCTGCGACCTTCTTGGGTCCCTGCATCGGGCCCTCCCTTTCCTCGTTGGACTTTCCTCGTTGGACGAAAGGCCCATACCCACCGATGGCGCGGCTCAACCCGCCGGAGGCGGAGGTCGAGGATCAGCCGATGACGGCGACGGCCTCGATCTCGACCAGCTGCCCGTGGTAGCCGAGCAGAGCCACGCCGAGGAGGGTCGAGGGGGCCGACGCGATCGGAGACCGCTGCACGACCTGCCAGACGCGCCCTTGCGTCTCGTGTGAGCCGCCCGCGACGTAGACCGTCGTCTTCACGACGTCGTCCGGCCCTGCACCGCCCGCTTCGAGCTGCCACAAGAGGTTCGCGATCACCTGCTCGGTCTGCATCTCGGGATCGTCGGGGCCGACGATCCCGCCGTGCTCGTCGAGCGGCACGGCCCCGGCGGTGAAGACGTGCGTGGCCCCCGTCGCAACAGCGAGGTGCGAGTAGCCCGGCGGTTCGGCCAACCCCTCGACGGTCCTGCGCACGACGGTCACGGAGGGATTCTACGGATGCGGGTCATGCCGATGCCTGGGAGCCGGGGCTCACCAGGAGGGCTGAAGGGCGGCGTATCCCGGCTTGATCACGCCGTCGATGATCGCGAGTCGCTCGTCGAACGGCAGGAACGCGGACTTCATCGCGTTGATCGTGACCCAGCGGAGCTGATCCCACCCCCAACCGAGGGCATCGACGAGCCCGAGCATCTCCGTCGACATCGAGATGCCCGACATCAACCGGTTGTCGGTGTTCACGGTGACGCGGAACCGTAGGTCGGCGAGCAGCGCGATCGGATGCTCGGCGATCGATACCGCGGCGCCCGTGTGCACGTTGCTCGTCGGGCAGAGCTCGAGCGGCACGCGCTTGTCCCGCACGAGCGCGGCGAGATGCCCGAGCCTCGGCGCGTCGCCGCTCGTGTCGATGTCGTCGACGATGCGAACGCCGTGGCCAAGCCGCTCCGCGCCGCAGAGTTGCAGCGCCTCCCAGATCGACGGCAGTCCGAACGCCTCCCCGGCGTGGATCGTGAGGTGGAAGTTCTGCCGGCGCACGTGCTCGAAGGCGTCGAGGTGACGCGTTGGCGGGAACCCTGCCTCCGCGCCCGCGATGTCGAAGCCGACCACCCCTCGGTCGCGCCAGCGCACGGCCAGCTCCGCGATCTCGAGGCTGTGTGCGGCCGTGCGCATCGCGATGAGCAGCGTTCGTACCGTGATCGGCCGGCCCCGTGACCCCTGCTCGAAACCGTCGAGCGTGGCCTCGACCACCTCGTCGAGCGTCAAGCCACGCTCGAGATGCTGCTCAGGGGCGAATCGCACCTCGGCGTAGACGACGCCGTCGGCGGCGAGATCCTCCGCGCACTCGCGGGCCGTCCGGGCGAGCGCCTCGGGCGTCTGCATCACCCCCACCGTGTGTCGGAACGTCTCGAGGTACAGCACGAGATCGTGCCGATCGGCCCCTCGACGCATCCAGGCGGTGAGCTCGTCGACGTGGGACGTCGGGAGATCCTCGTAGCCCGTCTGGTCGGCGAGCTCGACGATCGTCGCCGGTCGGAGGCCCCCGTCGAGGTGGTCGTGCAGCAGCACCTTCGGCGCGGCGAGGATCGACTGGAGCGTGGGAGTGGTCACACGCCCATCATGCCAGCACGAGAAGACCTCACGCCCTGACGACAGAGGCGCGGACGGTGCGTTCCGGCCGTTCGCGCGACACGCCTATGGTCGCACGGTGCTCGCCGCCTCGCGGCCGCGGCTGCGATAGGCGCGCATCTTGGCGCGACTGCCGCAGAGATCCATCGTGCACCAAGTTCGGGAGCGGTTCCGTGAGTGATCGAAGTAGAGCCAGCGGCACCCGTCGTTCGCGCAGGTCTTCATGCGATCCCACGATCCGTCGATCCTCGCCGCCGCGACGAGCCCGAGGATCCGCTCGATGACGGCGTCCACACCCGATCGCGATGAGGGTGCGAGCACCGCGGGCGTCGACAGCCGCACCACCACAGGGTGACGCCGAGCGATCGCGTCGACGGCCGCAACGGCATCACCCTCGGCCTCGGTCCCGCGAGCCCACACGAGATCACGGAGCGCCTCACGGACCTCGACGAGCTGCTCGAGCCCGGCTCGGTCGACGCGGAGTGTCGATCCCCGATCGTCCAGCCACGCGGCCGCCTCCGAGGGCGTCGCGAACTCGTCCGTGCCGCCCTCGATGTCCAGGGTATTCACGAACCGCCGCACGAACTCGAGATCGCCGGGGGCCGCACTCGCGGTGCTGAGGTCTGCGGTCATCTCGCGCTCAGTATGCGCGACCGCGAGTCCGAGCAGCAACCACCGTATCGATTTGACAGGTAACGCTACCACTGTCTAAGGTTCAGTGGTAACGACGAAGGGAGGGGCGATGGTGATGGCCCGGATGGACGAACACGCGCGAACGATCGACGTCGTGGGCGTGCCCAGCAGCATGGGCGCGTTCGCACCCGGCCAGGAGCGAGCACCGTCGGCGCTGCGCGCAGGGGGCCTGATCGAGCGCCTCGGCGGCGCCGGCATCGACGTGCGCGATCTCGGCGACGGCGACGTGCGCCGATGGGTCCCCGACACCGACCACCCGCTCGCCCAACACGTCGAGGCGGTCCGCGACGTCGCGCTCGAGACGGCCGACCGCGTCGCGAACACGACGGGAACCCCGCTCGTGCTCGGCGGGGACTGCACGATCGAGCTCGGCACCGTCGCCGGTCTGCAAACGCGATACGGCGATCGCGTCGGGCTCCTGTACTTCGACTTGCACGCCGACCTCAACGAGCCCGACCGGGTGACCTGGGGCGCGATGGACTCGATGGGCATGGCCCACGCGCTCGGTGTGGCCGGAGCCGATCCGAGGCTCACGAAAGCGTTCGAGCGCATGCCTTTGCTTCGCCCCGAGGAGCTCTGGCTCTTCGCGCACGGCCCGGGCATGGACGGCGAGCGTGAGCACATCGCTCGGCTCGGCATCGACCGCACACCGGTCGAGGAGGTCCAGGCCGAGCCAGTGGCAGCCGCACGGCGCGCGTTGGAGTCGTTCGCGCCACGGGTCGATCGCTTCGCCGTGCACCTCGACGTCGACGTGATCGACTTCGTCAGCCTTCCGCTCTCCGAGAACGCCAACCGGAACGAAGGCTTGACCTTCGAGGCGACCGTCGCGGCGCTGCGCACGATCTGGTCACACGCCGGTGCGGCGTCGCTGACGATCGGCGAGCTCAACCCCGATCACGACCCCGACGGCAGCGCCCTCCCGAGATTCATCGATGGGCTCGTCGAGGTGCTGGCTGGCGGGTGAGTCGCGCCTCCTGAAGGCGCTGAACACCGTCACGGCCGCGGTCATGGCGACCCTTCGATGCTGGCCGGCGGGGACCATACCTCGCCGATCTGCGGCAAGGACGAGGCTGCGAAGGTACCGGTCAGTGCGTGGCTGCCGGAGTGGATCGGGTGGCGCGTCGTGCTCGACCTCGGCGACCTGGCCGAGGCGCGCGCGATGAAGGCGTACTGCCGGCGGCGATGTCGATATCGCCGGATCCCGTTCGTCGTGGGGGTGGAGCGCGGACAACGGAGGCCGCGCACGACGACGAGGAGGGAACGATGGCGGACTTCGTGCTGCTGTACCGGGGCGGTGGCGACATGCCCGAGACCGAGGAGGGCCGCACGAAGGCCATGGACGCCTGGACGTCCTGGTTCGGCACGCTGGGCGATGCCGTCAAGGACGGCGGCAACCCGTTCACCGAGACGGCGAAACGTGTCGCGAGCGACGGATCGATCGACGACGTGCCCACGTCCGGCATCGTCACGGGCTACTCGATCCTGCGGGCAGACTCGCTCGACGCGGCGACCACGCTCGCCAAGGACTGTCCGGTGCTGCAGGGTGGCGGCGAGATCGAGGTCTACGAGACCTTCCCGGTGATGTGAACCCGAGCGAGGACGGGGGGGCTCGGCTCCCTCCCGTCCCGGGTAGGCTCGGCGGACATGAGCGACGATCCGCTCGCGGGCGCGGCGGCGAACTGCGCCGAGGCGTATCGAGCATGGGCCGCCGGGGTCGGCCGCCCGTGGCGCGCCTGGGACGACCTCGTGCTGGCCGACTTGGGGCTGCCGGTCTCGTTGCCGCCAAACCACGCGTCGGTGCTCACGCCATTGACCGATGAGGCCGTCCCCGATGTCGTCGAGCGCATGCGTGCCTTCTTCGACGGCTCCCCCGGCGGCCCGTTCCAGGTCTGGAGCCTGTGGCCCACGCCCGGCCTCGGCGGGTTCGGGTTCGAGCCGTGGAGCGTGCCGATGATGACCCGCGCCCCGGGAGGCGAGCCGAGGCCAGCACCCCCCGAGCTCGAGATCGTGGAGGTCTCCGACGACGCCTCGGCGGCCGAGGCGTCGTCGCTGCTGAGCGTGTTCGGCACGCCCGCGGCCGCCACAGAAGGTCTGATCACACCGGCGCTGCAGAGCGACACGTTCAGGGTGTGGCTCGGCCGCGCCGAGGGGAACCCGGCCAGCATCGCCGCCGCGTCGGTCAGCCATGGATTCGTCGGCGTCTACGCGGTGGCGACGGCGCAGGAGTTCCGTGGACGCGGGTACGGGGAGGCGCTCTCGTGGGTCGCCACGATGTTCCGGCCCGATCTGCCGGCGAACCTGCAGGCGAGCTCGATGGGCAGGCCGGTCTACGAGCGGATGGGCTACGAGACGGTGGCGACGTTCTGGTGCTGGACCGCCGAGCGCGGCTGAGTCGATCCGTCGCGACCGCCCCGCGCCTACTCGATGTAGCCGAGCCCTCGCAGGTGCTCTTCCATCTCATCGGCCTCGGTCTCGTTGACCGCGCTCTCGCCCCCCATGCCGGGGATCGTCATGCCGGGGATCGCCGGGCCCTGCGCCGTGGACCCGAGGTCGCTCTCGGCCACCTCGCGCTCGGTGATATCCGCCGCGCCCACGATCTCGTGCAACACGCGTCCGGTCGGCTTCACCGCGGTCGGGGCATCCAACGCCGCCACGAGCGTCGGAGCCATGTCGATCAAGCTGGGCGTGCGCTCGAACGGCTTGACCTGCGGACCGACCGCAACGATCACGCCTTCCATGCGGTGGTCGCCGCTCACCCAGTCGGCGTCCTCGAGCGCGCTCTTCGCGTGCGTAAGCGAGTAGCCCTCGTTCGGCACCATCATGATGTCGGGCGCCTGCTCGGCGAACTTGCCGCTCGGGAAAACGTCCTCGCGCTTCGCGATCGACTTCACCGGGGTCTTGCCGGTCTTCGGGTCGACGTAGGAGCCGAGCCGGTCCATCAGCTCGTCGCGCACCTCGTCGTAGTCGCCGGGGTCGACGATGCCGTCGACGTCGCGACCGGCCAGGTTGATCGAGACCCCCTCGCCGGTCGAGCGGATCGTCGTGTACGCCCGGGTCTTCGCCCAGTTCACCGACTGCGGCAGGGCGACCTTCCCGTGCAGGCCCAGCGTGTCGTAGACCTTTCGCGCGACCTTGCGCACGGGTCCCCACTGCATCGGACCGAACACGGCATTGCTCGCGGAAAAGTCGAGGTAGCCGAACTCGTGCAGCAGGCGATCCATGTTGACCGCGCGCGTGCACGACTGGAAGCCGTGGTCGCTGATGAACAGGATGATGTCGTCGCCGCGGGCGCGACTCACGAACGAGCCGATCGCATCGTCGGTCTGACGGAAGATGTCGGCCACCTTCTTGCCGATGCGCGTGTCCTTGTTCGCCGCGTAGTCGGGGTGGTCGGGCGCCACGTAGTTGCTGAGGCAGTGCTGCGTGCGGTCGATCGAGACCCAGACGCTCGCCATCAGGTCCCAGTCCGTGTTGTCCATCAGCCACTCCGACGCCTTGATGCGCTTGCCCGTGACCTCGAAGGCCTCGTCGAGGTAGGCATCGGGCTTGTTGTGATAGGTCGTCCAGCTCATGCCGTTGATCGGCCACTCGAGCCCGGCCTTCTGCAGCTGTTCTGGCAGGTCGCCCGGCATCGTGAACTGGCGTCCCTTGGGCAGCACCCCGCCGGCCGCGAGGCTGCCCTCGATCGCTGGCGGCGGGAAGGTGAGCGGCACGTCGAGCAGCAGCTGCTTCTTCTTCGCGGCCGTCAGGTCGTCGAGGAACGTGCGCGCCTTGATCGACTTGTAGGTCACCGGGTACTGCTTGTGCGTGCCCGGCACCGTCTCGAGGATGTCGTAGACGCCGTGGTCCACCGGGTCGACCCCGGTGAGGAAGCTCGGCCAGGCTGACCAGCTGTGCGTGGGGACCGTGCTGCGCAGCACATCGCGCTGCCCTCGGTCGATCAGTGCCTGCAGGTTGGGCAAGGCGCCCTGCTCGAGCAGGGGGTCGAGGATGCGCCAGTCGGCGCCGTCCCACGCGATCAGGATCACTCGTGACATCTAGGAACTCCGTTTCCGCAGGTCAGGGATGCCAGCGAGTGTACCGAAGGGTGTCCTACAGCTCGCGGCGGTCACAAGCGTCGATAGGGAGTCAGAAGTCGATGCGCATCACGGCCCGCCGGAGGGTCGGTCGGCTGACCTGGGGGAACCCCGCAGCCTCGAACGCCCCGACCGTGCCGACGTGGAGCTCGGACAGGATCACGTCCTTCGTGGTGATCGGGTAGCCCTCGAGAGCGCGGGCACCCCGGTCCCGCGCGAAGTCGACGGCGGCGCGCGCGAGCTCGTGGGTGATGCCCCGCTTCCGGAAGCCAGCGCGCACGACGAAGCAGGTCAGGGCCCACACGCTCTCGTCGTCCTTGTCCTCCGTGCGGCCCTCCCAGGGCACGCGCATGTTGCGCAGCATGCGCGGGTAGGCGGTGCGCGGCTCCACCGCGCACCAGCCGACGGGCTCGCCGTCGAGGTCGGCGACGAGGCCGCTCGTCGTCGACGACCTCGGGTGCCCGCACTCGGTCTGCTCGAGGAGCCGGGCAGCGAGCTCCTCCGCACCGACCGACGCCCACGACTCGCGCGGGGCCATCTTGTACCGTTGGCAGAAGCATCTCCGCGGATCGCCGCGCGTGCCGAAGATCGCCTGCAGGTCCTGCCAGCTCGCCTCGTTGGCGGGCAGGATCGTGAGGCTCAGGTCGGGGGCTCCGGTCACGCCGATGACATCCCCGAGCGGTCGGTGACGTAGCCGTGCAACATCAGCGCGAGATGGGCGGGCCGGCTGAGGGCGACGCAGTGACCGCTCTCGATCTCGTCCGGCGCGATGCCGAGCCGCTCGGCGACGACTCGGCGGCTGAACGCGGGCGGGAAGAACCGGTCCTCGGAGCACAGCACGAACCTCGTGGTCACCGCCGGCCAGGCGTCCATGGGCCAGGGCGCGTCGAGACCGACGATGGAGCCGTGGCGCTCACGCCGCATCGCCTCCTCGGCGAGCGGGCGGGGCACGTCGTGGAAGAAGCTGATGAAGGGATCCTCGTTGCCCGTCAGCCCTCCGTCGACCGCGGCCCGCTCGCGCACGGCGTCGGCGTAACCGGTGTTGTCCCACCATGCGTCGGGCGGCTCCCCCGGCGCGGGCACCATTCCGGCGACGAGGACCAGCACCTGCGTGGGCAGGCGCTCGGCGACGAGCGGGCCGATGAACGAGCCGAACGATTGCGCGACGACGGCGACGGGTCCCGACGGGTTCCCGACGGCCTGCACCACCGCGTCGGCGCACTCCACCAATGTCGGCGAGCCGTCGACCGGCAGATCGGGCGCGACTGTGTCGTGACCGAGCGCGCGGAGCTCCTCCTCCACGAGATGCCAGTACCACCCCGAGTCGCCCGCACCGTGGATCAAGGCGAACGTGGTCGCGATTGCCCCCTTGCATCCGATCCCATCGACAACAAGCTTCGAGGACGCGCGGACATCGTGTCGATACGTCAGACCAACACCGCGCGGCAGATCCTCGTGTTCGTCCTCGACCGGTTTCTCGGACTGGGCGGCGGCCCGCGGATTCCCTCACGCGGCGGGTGGGATGTTCTGATTGACGCGGAAGACGTTGTCCGGGTCGTACTCGGCCTTGATCTGGACGAGCCGATCGTAGTTGTCGCCGTAGCTCGCGCGGACGCGATCCTCCCCCTCGTCCATCATCATGTTCACGTACGCTCCCCCGGCCGAGTAGGGGTGCAGCGCCTCGAAGTAGGCGATGCTCCAGTCCGAGATCTGGCCCACGTTCGACGGGTCCGGATCGACTCCCGCGAACACGGAACCCCAGGTCGCGTCCCGGTACCCCCACGGGGTGTCGGCCGCGCCGACGTCGTGAGCGGCACCATCGATCGGGTACATGTGCATCGTCGACTTCATCGTCGGCATCTCGGCGCCGTACCGAGCGTGGATCTTCACGGCCTCGTCGGGGATCTCGTCGACGAAGTCCGCCCGCCAGTACCACTGGTCGCCCGGCGGGTACAGGGCGTCGAAGGCGCCCTGGAGCGCTGCGTGCGGCATCGCGGCGACGCCGTGCATGAGCGGCTCGGGAAGCGACTCGAGCAAGGGCGCCATCGCCGTCGCGGCCGCCTCCTCAGAGCCGACGAAGCACCAGACCACGCCGCACACCTTGCGCAGGTGGATCTCCTCGGGGAACGGCGGTCCCGGAGGAACGGTGTGGAAGGCGAAGAACCCGTTCAGGTCTCGGGGAGCGTCGGGCAGGAACTCCCGGTACACCGAAAGCACCTCCGCTCCGTCCTCGACGGGCCAGAACGTCGGGCCGCCGATCACCGTGCCCACCTCGTGGAGACGGAAGAGGAAGGAGGTCACGACGCCGAAGTTGCCGCCGCCGCCCCGGATCGCCCAGTACAGGTCGGGATGCTCGTCGGCGCTGGCCCGCACCGACTTGCCGTTCGCCAACACGACCTCGGCCTCCAGCAGGTTGTCGATCGTGAGTCCGCACTTGCGCGTCAGATGGCCGAGGCCACCGCCCAGCGTCAGCCCTCCGACTCCGGTCGTCGAGATGATGCCGCTCGGCGTGGCGAGCCCGTGCTCGCCGGTCGCGGCGTCGACCTCACCCCACGTCGAGCCACCGGCCACCCGGACGGTGCCCTTCCCCGGGTCGACCTCGACCCCCTTGAGCGGTGAGAGATCGATCACGACGCCGTTGTCGCACGTGCCCAGGCCCGCGCCGTTGTGACCACCCCCCCGCACGGCCAGGAGGAGGTCGTGCGTGCGAGCGAAGGCGATGACGTCGGCGACGTCGCGGGCGCTGGCGCATCGTGCGACCACCGCCGGCCGCTTGTCGATCATGCCGTTGTAGACGGTGCGTGCGTCGTCGTACCCTGCGTCCTCCGGGCCGACGAGCCGCCCGGCGAGACCGGGGAGCTCCTCAGCCGCTTCGCGCGTCACCGATCGAACCGAGCCCATCGCTCATCCTCCCTCGCCGTTGCCACTGCCGCTACCGGGTAGGCGTGAATCGCGACGGAACGATCGTTCCGTGGGGCCGTTCACTGCTTCCAGACCGGCGCGACCTCGGCCGGGGGCGAGTACGAGCACAGCCGTCCCGTGCGGACCGAGGCTTCGAGGTGGCTGCCGAGCTCCGGGCAGTCCGCCGCGATGGCCCTGACCGCGCCTCGGATCGCCTTCGTGACGCTGACCCGGGCCCGTTCGGCGGGAGTGGGCATGCGTCGGTCTCGCCCTCCCAGCCCGGCGGCGCTGACCAGCTCGTGCGTGATCGCGTCGATCTCCAGCTTGGACCTGCCCACGCGCTCCACGTCGTGCATCGACTCGGCCTCCGCGAGATCCTCCTCGAGGTCGAGCAGCCGTTGCCGGTACTCCCGCTTGGCTCTGGGGTCGAGGATCGCGTCGGCGGGAAAGGCATCGCTGGACTCGAGGCCGGCCTCCGCTCGGCTCGGTGCACCTGGCTCTGCCAGACGCAACAGTTCGAGGACGTGCACCTCGCGTCCCGGGGCGCGGAGCAGCTCGGCGAGGTATCGCATGCCCTTGCGGTCCGGCAGCCTGGCCATCTCGTCTCGATGACGGATGGTCCAGTACTGCCCCTCCCGGAGGAATTGCGACGTCGGTTCCGGCGCAGCAGCGTCATCCTGGTCGACCGACCCGCTCGGGCCAGGCAGGGCCGCCCGAGCGCGCTCCGCGATGCCGGCAAGATCGAGGTCCTCGGAGATCGAGAGACTCGCATCGAGCGCCGCGCGAGCCCGATCGGCGTCCTCGGGTCCGGCTCGGGCGAGCCACATGCGCGCCCGCTCCACGAGGAGCATCGCCATCACCGCACGTGCGCCCAGCGCCTCGCACCGCTCCGCCGCTTCGTCGAAATGCTGTTCCGCTCGCTCCCATCGACCGAGCGACGAAGCGAGCGATCCGAGGCGCATCGCTACGGGCCCGAAGGCCAGGGTGGAGATGGAGATCGCGTTCCGGTCGACGAACGGAAGGAGTAAGTCGTACAGGAGCGCGGCACGGCGCTCGTCACCGATCAACGCCGCGGCCTGGGCGAGCCCACACATGTGCAGAAGCCACAGCCCGTCCCGGGGAAGGTCCGCGAAGCCGTGTCGAGCGTGCCGCTCCACCTCGGCTCGAGCCGCGCGGTCGTCGCCGAGCTCGGCCGCGAGGAGCACGTTTCGCCATCGAGGGATGTCCGGATAGCGCTCCCCGTGGTCGCTGACACGGTCCCGGACCTCCTCCATGCGTCCCTGCGTCCAGCGGATCGCGAGGATCTGCGCATCCTCGTGCATGTATGTGACGTACTCGCTCTCACGGACCCTACCGATCTCGAGCGCCTCCCCGACGATCCGCTCGGCGTCGACCGTTCGGCCCTGGAGCAGGGCGCGCATCCCGTGCAGGGCCGCGACGTGCCAGAGGTAGAACGGCTGCTGGATCCGTGCCGACAGCTGCTCCATCGCCGAGAGTTCGCCGTCGAGTCCCGGCATGTCGCAGAGCTCGAGGTGGCAGTGCACCCTCGCGTGACGAGCGAGGAACGCCGCTTCTTCGTTCGCTGCGCCCGTCGCCACCAACAACATCTCCTGGGCATTGGCGAGCCGCTGCACGATGGAGTCGGGCGACAGGGTCGCCCAGTGTCGGCCGTGCAACGCCTCGACGAGCGCCTTCGGATCACCGACTCGAAGGGCCATATCCAGCGCCTGATGCGAGAGTGCATCCAAGCGCTCCGTCTGATGGAACTGGTAGAGCTCGGTCGCGAGGCGGGCCAACGTCCTGGCGCGGAGAGAGGAATCCTCGGCCGGCAGCGCCCGCACCGCCTCTTCCAGCAAGGCGACGCTCCTCGTTCCGGGATCGAAGATCGACGCCACGATCAACGTGCCGAGCCCGAGGCGGGCAGGATACGCCCTCGAGGCGTGGGCGAGCGCCGCGTCCGCCAACATCGTGGGATCGCCCAGGTCGCGCGCGATCACCGCGACCTGCTCGTAGCACGCCCTTCCACCCTCGGTGTCGCCGGCCCTCGTCCTCGCATCACCCAGACGGATCAGGATCTCGGCCCGGCGACGCGCCGAGTCGGCCTCCGGAGGCAGGAGCGGCAGCGTCCGCTCGAGGAGCGCCGCCGCATCCTCATACGCGAGCACGTCGATCGCCCGGGCCGCGGCCCGGAGCGAGTAGTCGACCGCTGGAGCGACGTCGCCCAGGGGGGCTGCCTGCGCGAAGTGATGTGCGATCGCGGTCAGATGTGGTCCCAGATCCTCTCGGTACACCCGCTCGAAGACCCGGGCGGCGTGCAGGTGGAGCTCCATGCGGGTCGCGGGCGACAGGTCTTCGTACAGCGTCTCCCGGACTAGGTCGTGCGCGAAGGAATACTGTCCGGCGTCGCGGGCATCCTCGGACAGCACCCCGACCCGCACCGCCTCGTCGAGCACGCTGGCGAGCCGCTCGAGGTTCAGCGAGCTGGCTTCGGTCAGGATCTTCAGGTCGAGATCTCGTCCGAGCACAGCCGCCACGCGCAAGGTCGACACGGCCTCGGGAGACAGGGCGGCGAAATGACGCCGTATGAAGGCGCGGACCTCTTCTGGCAGCCGTCGCATCGCCCCTTCGTCGACGGCGTGAAGATTGCCGTGCGACGCGAGCTCCCGACCGATCTCGCCGAGGAAGAACGGATTCCCCCCGGTCACCGCCCGGACCCGCTCGACCACCTGGTCACTGGGCTCCTCGCCGGCGACGTGGGTCAGGAACGAGGCGACCTCGGGCTTCGACAGGCCCCGCAAGGGGATCCGCCAGCCGAGCCGGGCGACCTCGCCGAACAGCTCGGCCCGTTGCAGGGTGCCCAATTCGCCCTCTCGATAGGCGCCGACGACCACGACACGGCGATCGTCGGCCGACGACGCGATGAACCTAAGCAGGTGCAGCGACGGCTCGTCCGCGGCGTGCAGGTCGTCGAGCAGCACGAGAAGAGGGGTTGTCCGGGCACGCTCCTCGAGGAATCGGGCCACCGCATCGAACAGTTGGAAGCGGGCAACGTCGGGAGCCAGCGGGTCGGCGCTGCCAGGAGGTGACGAGACCACCAGCTCGTCCAACTCGCCCCCCGCCGCCCGGACGATCTGCACCCACGGCCAGTACGCGGGGGCGCCGCCCCCGTCCCAGCAGCGCCCGGTCAGGACGAGCCACCCCGACTCCTGCGCCAGGTGGGCGACGACCTCCATGAGGCGACTCTTCCCGATGCCGGGCTCGCCCCCGAGCAAGAACACACCACCGCGCCCCCGATCGGCTTCCGCGAGCGCGGCTCGGAGCTCGGCGAGCTCTCGCTCCCGACCGACGAAGAGACGGGGTCGATCCTTCGGTTCGGTCACAGCCGACCCGTCGGGTACGCGTAGCGACCCGTCAGCCATCGAACGATGGTGCTCGCCTTCCTGCCTTAAGTCGAGTCGGGCGTTCGTCGGTCGCCCCGATACATGACGGACCACGATTCGCGCGGAGCCATCAGGCGAGCCAGGTGGACAGCTCCTGCAGCCGTTCAGGGACTACGTAATAGTAGGCCCACAGTCCCTGGCGCTCCGAGCCGACCAAGCGGGCCTGCCGCAGCACCTTGAGGTGATGGGAGACGGTGGACTGGGAGAGGTCGAACAGGGGGACCAGTTCGCACACGCACACCTTCCCTGCGTGCTTCCGCAGCACGTCGATCAGCTGCACACGGACCGGATCACTCAATGCCTTGGCGACCTCGGCGATGGCTGCCGCCTCCTCGCGATGCACGTCCGGGTAAACGACCGGTGCCGACGTCGGCTCGCCCGGGAGACGCTTGACCTTCGGGGTGAGCTCCAGGCTGACAGGCATCGGCTCAACCTCCTCTCTTCGGCAGACCGACCAAAGCCGGTGCATCAAGCACCCAGGCGACCAGGGGCGCGATCACGGCGTCGGCGTCGTCGCTGACACCCCGCAGCGTGTTGGAGGCATAGGAGCGTTGGAGCTCGAGCCCGACGTACACCAAACCGGGATGCGTGGTGGAGATGCCGCCGACGTGGATCGGCGCTCCGTCAACGTCGAGGGCGCCGAGTTCGCGCAGGTAGTCGACGCTGGGTCGGTATCCGGTGGCGAGGATGATCGCCTCGACCCGCTCGCGCTGCCCGTCGCTCCACTTCACCTGGTCTCCATCGAGGGCGACGAACATCGGCCGCTGATCGAGGCGGTCCTCGGCCAGGGCTTGCTCGAACCCCACGCTGTCGGTGATCACGGCCCCATCGGTGATCGTGTTGAGCCAGACTGCGGGGAGCGCGTCGAACCCCGTCTCGCGCAGCCAGTAGTGCACGTCTTCGCCTCGGAGGCGCTGGGGGATGAACCGCACCGGATGTCGCGAGGCGAGCGTGACGGTCGCCAGCGTTGCGAGTTCGGCCGCGACCTGCGCCGCTGAGTCACCGGCACCGACGACGACGACCCGTCGGCCGACGTACGGGGCGGGGCTACGGTAGTCGGCGACGTGCACGAGATCCCCCGTGAAGCTCTCCTCGCCGGTCAACGTCGGTCGGTACGGGTTCGAGAACGATCCGCTGGCCGCCACGATGCCCGAGGCGCGGAACGATCGTCCGTCGGCCGCGAGCACGACGAACCCTCGGCCGTCCTGGTGGACGGTTTCCACGCGGGTGTCGAACCGGATCTCGACGTCGATCTCCGTCGCGTACCGCTCGAGGTAGTCGGCCACCTCGTCGCGCGTGGGGTAGCGGCCCGGCTCTCCCGGGAACGGCATGCCCGGCATCGAGCTGAACTCCGCGGGCGAGAAGAGGCGCAGGCTGTCGTAGTAGCGGGGCCAGGACCCCGCCGGTCGTTCGTCGGCTTCGAGGACCAGAGTCTGCATCCCGTGCGTGCGCAACGCCCGCGCGGCCGCGAGTCCCGACTGGCCGGCGCCCACGACGATCACGGGAGCGTCGGGCTCTCGTGAAGGAGCCGAGCTTCGCATATATCTACGTCTATCGATTAAACCGAGGGATGTCAATGTAAAGCCCTCGAGCAGACGACAGAGCGTCGAGGGCCACCCGGGACCAGGACATCTCGGCCCCCGCCTTCACAGCTCCGGGTCGTCCGCATAGGCTGTGGCGCAACAAAAGGGGGGTGGTCGTGCATGACGGGTGAGGAGTGGGCGCTCGCAGCAGGGGTCGTGTTCTCGGGGCTATGGTCTGGCCTCCTGGGCGTGTTGACCTTGGTGATGCACAAGATGCTCGCGGCGATGGACGGCCCGGGCTTCCTGGGCTTCATGCGGGCCTTCCTTCCGGTCGGCAGGAAGGCCTGGTTCAACTACGTCTGCGCGATCGGGATGGCCGTCGCGCCGATCGTCGCGCTCATCATGCTCTGGGGCGATGCGAGCTCCACCTCGTTCGTGCTCACCGCGATCGGCCTCGGGCTCGTGATCGTCGGGGTGTACGTTGTCTCCAACGTGTGGAAGGAACCGCTCTACGACGTGATCCTGGCCTGGGACCCCGACGCGTTGCCCGCGGACTGGGAAGCCGGACGGAGGAAGTACTTCACGATCAACTGGATCCAGCTCGCGGCGACGTGGGTGGCGTTCGGGCTCTTCCTCGCGGCGCTGGTCGCGCTCTAGCCGGCATACGAGGGCCTTGCGGCCGTGTGGCCGCAGCTCGCCGACGATCCGACGATGGCTCGCCTCGCCGAGCGGATCAACCCGATGCCGAAGTACGTCGCGTCGAGGACGCTGACCGAGCCGCTGGAGTGGAGTGCCAGCCTGATCTCGGGCGGCCTCGACGAGGCCATCCCTGCCCTGAAGGCAGAGCACCGCGGAAACCTGATCGTGTCCGGATGCGGGGAGCTCGCGCACACGCTGACCCGCCAGAGTACGGTCGACGAGTTCTGGTTCTGGATCAACCCGTTCATCTCGGCGGAGGGCCCGAGGATCTTCGACGGCGTGGGCCCGGTGCGCCTCGAGCTCGTCGCGTCGACCCCGTTCCGGTCAGGCGTCCTGTGGCTGCGCTACCGTCCTGCGACCGGCTGATCATGCGGAGCCGATCACGATGAGCCGGCCCCATCAGCTCCACGAGGATCGCCTCAAGATCTTGCGATCGGTGATCGACGCGAACCGCTTCATGACCCTGGCCACGGCCGACGAGGTGGGAACGCCCTGGGCGACGCCCGTGTGGTTCGCGAGTCCCGACCACAGGCGCTTCCTGTGGGTCTCGTCGGCGACGACCCGGCACTCGCGGAACATCGCCTCGCGTCCCGACGTCGCGATCGTGATCTATGACTCCCGAACGACGCCCGAGCACCGCCAGGCCGTATACGTGGAGGCCGCGGCGAGCGAGATCGCGGGCGACGACCTCGACCGATCGAGAGCTTCTCGCGCGAGTCGATAGCGCAGGGACTCGCCGAGTGGGGGCGCAATGACGTCACCCTCCCCGCAGGCACCGCCTCTACCAGGCGACCGCGGCGGCCCGCTTCATCCTCGCGGATGGCGTCGACGAGCGACTTCCGGTACCGATGTCGTAGCTGCCCGCAGGCCCTCTCCGTACGATGCGTCGGTGGAGGTGCCGCAGAGCCGGTCCGGATCGGGAGGCCAACCGAGTAACGGTTGGGTGGCTGGGCTGACGGCTCGGCTCGCCGGGATCGGAGCCGATCCCAGGGACGACGACGACCTGCGTCAGAAGAAGGCGCTCCTCGTGCTGCTCGCGGTGCTGATCCTGCCCGTGTCCCTTGTGTGGGGCGCCTCGTACCTCGCCTTCGGCTCATGGGTCGGGGTGCTTCCATTCGTCTACTTCGCGATCTCGCTCGGCTCGTTGGTGGTCTTCTCGAGGACCAGGACGTTCGGACCGTTCCTCACCACGCAGCTCCTGGACGTGCTCCTCATGACGACGCTCGGACAGATGGTGTCGGGCGGGTTCCTGCCCTCGGGAGGGGTCGGGCTGTGGGGCATGCTGGCTCCCCTCGGGGCGCTCGTGTTCCTCGAGGTGCGTCGGGCCCTCTGGTGGTTCATGGGGTTCGTGGCAGCCTTCGTGCTCCTGGGCGTCGCGGGCGAGGTGTTCTTCACCGACATCGACGTGCCGACGTGGTTCACGACGACGATGCTGGCGCTCAACGTGGTCGGCACCGGCGCGGTCGCGTTCACGGTGCTCGCGAGCTTCGCCTCCCAACGCAACGCGGCGCTGACGGCGCTGCGGGCCGAGCAGGGCCGGTCCGAGGCGCTGCTCACGAACGTGTTGCCGAGCGCGATCGCGGAGCGCCTGAAAGCCGGCGCAGGGTCGATCGCCGATCACGTCGAGTCAGCCACGATCGTCTTCGCCGACGTCGTGGACTTCACGCCCCTGTCGCAGCGCCTGACACCGGCCGAGGTCGTGGGCACCCTCGATCAGCTGTTCTCGCGATTCGACACGCTCGTTGAACGACACGGGCTCGAGAAGATCAAGACGATCGGCGATGCGTACATGGCCGCGGCGGGCGTACCGGATCCTTGCGCCGATCATGCGCGCCGGGCCGCCCTGCTGGCGCTGGACATGCGGGACTCGGTCGCGGGGTCGGCGACCGCCGGCCACGACGGGCTCGAGTTGCGGATCGGCATCAACACCGGACCGGTCACGGCCGGCGTGATCGGCACGAAGCGCTTCCTCTACGACCTGTGGGGGGATGCCGTGAACACGGCGAGCCGCATGGAGTCCAACGGCACCCCCGGCGAGATCCAGATCACACGTGCCACGTACGAGCTGTTGGGGGATGCGTTCGTCTGCCGACGACGGGGAACGATCGAGGTCAAGGGCAAAGGCGAGATGGAGACCTGGTATCTCGTCAGTGCACGGTGACCCCGTCCTCGGCGGGGGCCCATCGCGCGGCTCAGTGCGTCGCGCGCTCGCACCGTGGGTAGCGTGGTCCAGATGCACGCCTGGAGGTTCGCCGCGATCGATGCGTCCGCACGCACGATCGTGCTCGTCGAAGGCGTGAGCGACCGCCGCGCCCTCGAAACCCTCGCCGCGAGACGCGGCCGCGATCTGGCCTCAGAGGGCGTCGCGATCGTCGCGATGGGGGGATCGAAGAACGTGCGGTACGCGGTCGACCGGTTCGGCCCGGCCGGGCTCGACCTTCGGCTGGCGGGGCTCGTGGACGCGCCAGAGGAGGACGACTACCGGCGCGCCCTCGAGCGGGCCGGGCTTACTCTCGGCCCGACGCGAGCCGATCTCGAGCGCCTCGGCTTCTTCGTCTGCGAGGCGGACCTCGAGGACGAGCTGATCCGCGCCCTCGGTGCGACGAGTGTCGAGGCGATCCTGGAGGCCCGCGGGGATCTCTCGACGTTTCGCACGTTGCAGCGCCAGCCAGCCCAGCGAGGTCGTCCGATCGAGGCGCAGCTCCGGCGTTTCATGGGGACGAGGAGCGGGCGGAAGGAAGCGTACGCCACCTACCTCGTCGAGGCGCTCGACCTCGCGGACGTGCCGGGGCCACTGGACCTCGTGCTACGGCATGTGGCCCTCTAGGTCGGATCGCGGCCACGCGCGACGGTACGTGCAGCGGCATGCTGCGGCCGAACGCGGATCTGCGACACCGCGGTTGAAGAAGTCGGTAGATCCTCGGTGCCGAAGACCGCAAACGCGATCAAGTCACGACCGAACCGGCTGCGGCATCATGGCGACCATGCGGATGGGCGTGATCCTTCCGGGCGGCACTGCGAGAGAGCAGCTCGACCTCGCGCAGGTCGCCGAAGAGGCGGGCTGGGACGGAGTCTTCGTCTGGGAGGCCGCCTACGGCGTCGACGCGTGGGGGCTCCTCTCGGCGATCGCGACCCGAACCTCGCGGATACGGCTCGGAACCCTCCTCACCCCGCTGCCCTGGCGACGGCCCTGGAAGGTGGCAAGCCAGGTCGCCACGCTCGACCAGCTCTCCGAGGGCCGGTCCCTCCTCACCGTCGGGCTCGGTGCGGTAGCGCCCGACCTACCCTCAACGGGCGAACCGACCGATCTGCGTGAGCGGGCCGGGCGGCTCGACGAGGGCATCGACCTGATCCGTACGCTGTTGGACGGCGGCACGAGCTACCGGGGTCGCTGGTACGCGTTTGAGCTCGGTCGTGACGAGCAGATGCGCGTCGCTCGGCCGGTTCAGCAACGCATCCCGATATGGGTGGTGGGGCTCTGGCCGCGTGAGAGGTCGATGGCGCGGGTAGTCCGCTGTGACGGCATCGTGCCGCAATTCGACCTCGAAGAGGGCGAGACGTCGCCGAGCGACATCCGCGACCTGCGCGCGTGGCTCACGGAACGCGGCGTGTCCGAGGACTTCGACGTGATCGGGGAGGGTGAGACACCGGCCGGCGACCCTCGCGAAGCGAAGGACATCGTGGCTCCATGGGCTGATGCCGGATGCACGTGGTGGCTCGAGACGCGATGGGAGATGCCGCACCACGCGCTGGAGCGTCTGACACAAGTACGGGACCGACTCGAGGCTGGACCGCCGAACCTGGCATGAGCACCTTGCTCACCGACACATTCGCTGCGTTCATCGACGTGCTCGCGGAGAGCCTCGACGACCACGATGCCTCGGGCGATGAGCTCGCCGCCCGGCTGCATCTGTCCCGGTTCCATTTCGACCGGATGATTTCCGCCGCGGCCGGCGAGCCCCCGGCCGCGCTCCGCCGACGCGTGCTCCTCGAACGCGCGGCCTACCGGCTCGTGACGACCGACCGGACCGTGCTCGACGTCGCGGTGGAGGCCGGGTACTCCTCGCATGAGGCGTTCACCCGGGCGTTCGCCCGTGCCTACGGGACGTCTCCCACCGTGTGGCGGCGGCATCCGATGCGGTTCCAGCTCGACGCTCCGAGCGACGTGCACTTCCATCCGCCGGGACGCCTGAGGTTCCCGGCACGCGGGAAGGTGGGAACGATGGATCTGTTGCAGACGATGGTGCGGCATCACGTCTGGCTGGTCGGCGAGATGATCGACCGGGCCGCCACGCTGAGCGACGAGCGTCTCGACGCGCCGATCACGATCTCGGTCGAGGGCGTCGACGACGATCCGACGATGCGGTCGCTGCTCTCCCGCCTCGTCGGGCAGATGGCGATGTGGAACGCGACGATCGACGCCCGCCCCTACGACTTCGACGTCGAGCGCGGCGAGTCGATCGAGTCGATGCGCGCACGGCTCGCGATTGAGGGCACGGCCTTCCTCGAGACGGTCGGCGAGACCGTCGAGCACGGACGTCTCGACGAGACGTTCGTCGACGCTCTGTGCGAGCCCGTTGTGGTCATGACATATGGCGGCATGATCGCCCACGTACTGACGTTCGCCGCCCACCGCCGCACGCTCGTTGCGGGGGCGCTGATCGACGCCGGGATCACCGACCTCGGTGCGGGCGACCCGCTGTACTGGGTGGCCGACGCGAGCTGAGCCGCCGACACCTCCTCGAGCCGGGGTCCTCGAGCCCAGGCCTCTGCGACGGTTGATCCACCGGTCGCTTCAAGCCCGTTCGCGCTCAGCTCGACTACGGAGGATGCAGAACTCGTTGCCTTCGGGATCGGCGAGGACCAGCCAGCCGCTCCCATCCTCCTTCCGGAGGTCGTGCAGCGGTGTCGCACCGAGGGCGACGACCCGCTCGATCTCGTCATCGCGGTCCCGGTCGGTCGGTTCCAGGTCGAAGTGCACACGGTTCTTCGATCCCTTGCCCTCGGGGACCTCGACGAACAAGAGCCTGGGCCCTCCTCCGGTCCCGACGATCATGCACTCCTCGTCTCCAGGCTCGTTCGGATCGCCTGGCACATCTGCGAACCCCAACACCTCCTTCCAGAACGTCGACAGCGCGAAGGCGTCGAGGCAATCGAACGTCGTGTGCGAGATCTGGGAGACCATGCGTCGATGCTAGCGAGCGCGAACGGATAGCGCGTCCGCACGAAGCGCCAGCTCAAGCGTTGAGTGAGAGCGCACCTCGCGAAGCTCCTTGGAGAGCTTCATGTCCTCGATCGTGGTCCGCGAACGCTCGTGCCTCTGACTCAGGTACGCGCCGAAGTCACCCGTCGTGCGCTCTCGTTGCAGGAGCGCATGCAACGTTCGCCCCGTCCCGGGGGTTGGTTTCATGTGACGAAGGTGAGAGCGGAGCGACGCGACGACGTCGAGGCGCCGCCGGACTTCGAGGACTTCTATCGAGCGGAGTTCCCGAGCCTGGTGCGGGCGATGTTCCTGCTCGTGCCGGACGTCGACGAGGCGCAGGAGCTCGCGCAGGAGGCGATGGTCAGGGTGTACGAGCGCTGGGACCGGGTGTCGGCGATGGCGTCGCCGGGCGGCTACCTCTACCGGGCGGCGACGAACCTCAACCGCCACCGGCTCCGGTCGCTCGCCGTGCGAGCCAGACGGTTGCGCACGCTCGGCGCAGCCATGCGCGATGAGGAGATCGATCCCGCCCGCCGGGACCTCGCCGACGCGATCTCGGCGCTCTCGGTCCGACTACGCGAGGCGTTCATGCTCGTCGACTGGCTCGGGATGAGCTCCGACGAAGCGGCGCGCATCCTGCACATCACGCCGGTGTCGGTGCGCAGCCGGGTGCATCGAGCCCGGCGGGAGCTTCGCGCACGGCTGATCCCGGAGGAGAGCGACGATGGATGATCTGATCGAGCGGATGCACCGCGACCTCGACGACCTCGAGCCGGCGCCCGCGCCCATCGACGAAGTGCGGGCACGGGCCGACACGCGGGCACGTCGTCGCAGGGTCGGCGCCGGCGTGCTCGGCATCACCGTGGCCGTCTTCGTGATCGTCGGCGCGTGGGTGGCGGCCGATCGCGAGGGGGATCGCGCCACGATCGCCGCCTCGCCCGCCCCGGACACGCTCGGAGACCGGCTGTTCCTCGCGGGTGACGGGGAGGCCTGGGTGGTCGATCCCACCAAGGAGACGGTGCAGCACCTGCCGATGCCGGAGTTGCCACCGGGCGACGCGCCCCACCGCATCGTGCGACGGGACGACGCCCTGGTCGCGTGGGCGTACCGAACGCTCGTCCTGCACCCCGGCGCCGACCCGGGCTTCGACGTGCTCGTGCGCGATTCGTTGTTCTTCATCCCGTCGTCCGCGCCCGACCGCGTCTGGGTCGGTATCGTCGAGGGGTCGCAGGACGACGGCAGGTTGACCGCGGTCCGCGAGGTGGCGATCGACGGTCGGGTGACCGTACCGGACACGCGTCCCCCCGACGGCGCCTGGCCCGTCGCCGCCGTCGACGGGAACCTCGTGTTCCAGGAACGAGGCGAGCTGGTCGTGTGGGACCCGTGGACCGGCCGGGAGGTCGATCGGTTACCGGGTCAGCTCCCCGTCGCATGGGACGGAGCACTCTTCGCGTGGTGCGACGGCGCATGCCGCTCGCTGCTCGTGAAAGATCTACGCTCGGGCGGAACGAGGACCGTCCAGCCTCCGGCCGACGCCACCGGCTTCGAAGCACTCCATGGGGTGTTCTCGCCGGACGGGACCAGCCTCGCGGTCGCCGTCCGCCTGGGGGACGGGGAGGACGCCGAGCGTCAGCTCGCGCTGATCGATCTGGCCACGGGCCGGACCGATCTCGTGGACGAGGCGATCGTGCCGACGCCCTACGTGTTCCTCGATTGGGCGCCGTCGGGCGACACCGTCTACCTCACGGGAGGACAGCTCGCTGGACGCCGTCAGATCGTCGAATACTCGATCGGCGATGCCTCGGCGCGCGTCCTCGACGTCTCGGTCGGCGACTTCTACGGCATGGCGGCGTTCCAGGCGAGCACCGAGGCCGGCTAACCCTCGTCGACCCTGTGCCACCGATCCTCACGCAGCTGACCGGGCGGGACCGCGCTCGTAGAGCTTCATCGCCCAGATGTAGCCCACGACGCCGATCGCCACGCACCACACGACGCTGAGCCTGTACCACTCGTTCGCCGCGGCGGCAGTGACCGATGCTCGGCTGCGCGGTGAGGAGTTCTTCGAGGCGGAGCGAGGGCTGCACGCCTTCCTCTCGCAGCAGCTGACCGATGGAGGGGCGCCGGAGACGGAAGCTCGCGCCCTGATTTCGATCGTGCTCGGGCTCTCGATCATCGTGCTACTCGATCAGTGTGAGGTCGAGGAGGCGGAGACGGTGCTCGAGCTGACGATCCGAGGCCATAGCAGGTGGAGGTAGCATCGGGTTCATGGCGTACGACGAGCACCTCGCCGCCCGCATCCGAGCTCTGCTCGGGGGTGAAGCCGACCTGACCGAGAAGAAGATGTTCGGTGGCCTGGCCTTCCTGATCGGCGGCAACATGGCCGTCGCCGCGAGCGGCCAAGGCGGCCTGTTGGTCCGTGCAGACCCGGCGACCTCCGATGGCCTGCTCACGTCGACGGGCGTCCGACCCATGGAGATGCGCGGTCGGCAGATGCAGGGCTGGCTGCGCGTGGACGACGAGGCCGTCCGCACGAAGCGCCAGCTCGAGAAGTGGGTACGGGTCGGCGCAGGATACGCCCGGACGCTGCCTGCGAAACGGTAGGCATCGTGACGGCAGCCTCCACAGCTCAGTCCCACAGATCGGTGCTGAGGTACTTCATGCCGGAGTCGGCGAGGACGACGGCGATCGTCGCTCCCGGGTGGGCGCCGGCGAGTAACCGCTCCGCCGCGCTCACGACCGCGCCCGACGACAAGCCGGCGAAGATGCCCTCTGCCCGCGCAAGTCGTCGAGCGGCGTCGATCGCGTCGGTGTCGGGAACCTGGAGGAACCCGTCGACCAGCGCAGGGTCGAGCAGCGGCAGGCTGGCATCGAGTAGCCGCCGCCCTGGATGCGGTGACCCGGCTCGGTGAGCGGCTCGCCGGCCAGCACCGCGGCCCCCGCGGGCTCGACGATGTAGCAGGCGATCGAAGGATCCTGAGCCTTGAGGAACCGGGCCATGCCGGCGAACGTGCCGCCGGTGCCGGCAAACTCGCAGAAGACGTCGACGTCGCCGCCGGATTGCTCCCAGTTCTCCGCGGCCGTGTCCTCGTGAGCGGCGGGGTTCCCGAGAGCTGGAACGAGCACGACGTCGGGTGGATCCTCGACCATCGCGGCGAGCGCCGACTCCCCATCCTCGACACCGGTAGCTTCGAAGCCGGCTCGTTCAGACTGCGCGCCAGGACACGTCGATTCAACGGATCGTCGTCCACGACGAGCGCTCGCTCGACCTGCATCGGCCCCTCCTTCGGACGCCGCCGGACCTGAAGAGACCTTCCGTGAGGGACCGGGGCGTCGCCGGAGTTTCGCAGAGGGGCAGCCACACGAGCAATACACGCGGGCGTGAAGGCTCGAGCGCTGCAGCAGCGTGAGAGCTCTGGGGTTGACGTGCGCGTTCGTGGGCCGTTATATTCAACCACTCGGTTGAATACCTTGAGAAGCCACGATGCCGGTCGATCAGCTCAGCGCCACGTTGTCCGCCCTCGCGGATCCCACGCGGCGCGCGATCCTGGAGCGCCTGGCCGACGGGGAGGCGAGCGTCGGCGAGTTGGCCGAGCCGTTCCCGATCTCCTTGCAGGCGGTCTCGAAGCACCTCAAGGTGCTCGAGCGGGCAGGACTGATCTCGCGGACCCACTCGGCGCAATGGCGGCCGTGCCGTCTGCGGCGCGAACCGCTCGGGCAGGTCATCGATTGGGTCCAGGACCGGCGCTTCTGGGACGAGAGCTTCGACCGCCTCGACGAGCACTTGCGGAACGCCCGCGATCAGGAAGGAGCGCGAGATGACTGAACCGACCCCTCCCGAAGGCGTGGTCTCGGCGAAGAGCGACGCCGACGGCATCGTGATCGTCCGGGTCTTCGATGCCCCGCGTGAGCTGGTCTTCAAGGCCTGGACCGAGCCGGCACGGTTCGCGACATGGTTCGGCGAGCACGGGTCGTCGATCCCGCTCGAGACCGCCTCGATGGATCCACGGCCGGGCGGCGCGTGGAGCGCCATGATGATCCACGGCCCCGAGCGCATCGAGATCCCGTTCTCAGGCACGTTCCGCGAGGTGGTGGAACCCGAGGTCGTCGAGCTCGTGCTCGAAGTCGCCGGCGAGGCCGTGGAGGGTCCCCCTGAGGTGCTGCGGGCCGAGTTCCGCGACCTCGACGGCCGCACCGAGATGACGTTCACGCAGCGCGGCACCATGCCGGCCGACGAGTACTCCCGCGCGATGCGAGGATCGCTGATCTTCTTCGACCGCCTCGCCGACCACCTGGCCGAGGAGCTCAAGGCCAGGCACGACAGCGACACCTGACACGAGGAAGACGCCCCTCAGCAGGTCACTCCAACCCGGTACGGAACCCTTCCCGCCACGACGCGTACTGCGGCTGCCACCCGAGCTCGCGCTTCGCCTTTGCGTTCGACGCGCCGCGCAGGTCGGTCATCATCGCCACGCCCGTGGGGCCGACGAGCAACCTCGCCAGCCATGTCGGAACCCGGCGCGGCGCCGGCGCGCCGATCGCGTCGGCGAGCTCCGGCAGCCACGTCGCCACCGACGCGGGATCGTCGTCGGTCACGTTGTAGATGCCCGGAGCGCCGCGCTCGATCGCGGCGGCCGTCGCGGCGGCCGCGTCGTCGATGTGCACGAACGACCAGACGCCGCTGCCGCTGCCCACGATGGGGAAGCGCCGCTTGCGCACCATGTCCAGCACCGGGCCGCCCTCGCCGAGGGACGTCCCCGGCCCGTAGAAGCCCCCGTATCGCAGCGCGACGCCCTCGAGGTCGGTCGCCTCGGCGAGCGTGCGCTCGACGTGCAGGATGCCGGCAAGCGTCTGCCGCACGCTCGCCGGCGGATCGGTCTCGATCGGGTCCGACTCGACCTTGACCGGACCGCCGGTTCGCGCGTAGACCCACGAGGCGAAGCTCTGCGCGACGAACCGACGCACGCCCACCGAGCGGGCGGCCTCGAGCAGGTGGTCCGTACCCTCGGTGCGAAGCCGGTTGGTGAGAGCGAACTGTTGGTCGAGCTTCCGAGGATCGACCGCGTCGGGGATCGCCGTCAGCTCGTGCACGACGACGTCGGGTGCTGCCTTGGCGACCGCGTCCTTCACCGCGACCTCGTCGAGCGCATCGACGACGACGGGGTGAGCGCCGAGCTGTCGGAGCCGCTCGGTCTTCGCCGGCGTGCGCGTCGTGCCGACGACCTGGTGGCCGCTCCTCACGAGTGCCGGGACGAGCCGGCTGCCGATCGCCCCGGATGCTCCCGCGACGAATACCCTCATGACGCTCCTCCTCCGAGCCTGTTCGGTGTCTGTCACCCGTGGAGACGGGGTATGGATCGATCGTGTGACAGCCGAGCACCACTACGTGTCACATGGGAGGGCGCCATCACGTCTGGGAAGGCGATGAACGGAGCACCGATCGACGTCGAGGAGCTGGAGCGGTACCGACCGCTGCTGTTCTCGATCGCCTACCGGATGGTGAGCGAGGTCGGCGACGCCGAGGACATCGTGCAGGAGACGTTCCTGCGCGCGCACCGACTGCTGGCGGACGGAGGCGAGATCCGGGAGCCGAAGGCGTTCCTGGCCGAAGTGGCGACGCGGCTCTCGATCGACCACCTGCGCTCGGCCCGCGTGCGCCGGGAGCGCTACGTGGGAACGTGGCTTCCCGAGCCGCTGGTCGCCGACGAGCCCTCCCTCGAAGAGCGCGCCGAGGACCTGGAGTCGCTGTCGATCGCGTTCCTCGTCGTGCTCGAGACGCTGTCGCCGGTCGAGCGCGCGGTCTTCCTGCTGCACGACGTGTTCGGGTTCGACTTCGAGGAGGTCGCGGCCTTCGTCGGGAAGTCGCCCGCGAACACGCGGCAGATCGCCGTGCGGGCGCGCAAGCACACCGAAGCGCGGCGTCCGCGTTTCGATCCGTCGCCGGAGCGAAAGCGGGAGCTCACGGAACGGTTCTTCACCGCCGTGGGCGACGGCGACCTCGACGGCCTGCTGCAGATGCTGTCCGACGACGTCGTCATGGTCGGCGACGGCGGTGGCGCCGGCGCCGTGCGAACGCCGGTCGAGGGACCGCTGCGCGTCGCGCGCTTCCTGCTGGGCCTCGGACGCACTGCCCAGCGGCAGGGAATCGAGGTCGCGCTCACTTGGGTGAACGGACAGCCGGGGGCCGTCGCCTACGTGCCTGGCGGCCCGGTCGTGAGCACGATGATCCTCGAGATCGTCGACGGGAAGGTCGCCGCGATCCAGGCCGTCGTGAACCCGCAGAAGCTGCGGCGCGTGACGCCACCATGCTCGCACACGGATGTCGCTACACGATGATCACGATCTTGCCGGCGGCGTGACCCTGCGCCAGGTGGCGGATCGCGTCGGGAGCCTCGATCAGCGGGTAGGTCCGGTCGATCACCGGCACGACCGAGCCGGCTTCGACGAGCTCGGCGAGGGTGACGAGATCCTCCTGCTCGATCTGCGTGGCCAGGCCGCGGAGCCGCTGCCCCACGAACAGTGACACCACGGGGGCGCGGAGCATCCCGCGGAAGAAGCCTCCGGTCCACGGTCCGCCCCCGTCGCCGCCTACGATCACGAGGGCGCCCTTCGGGGTGAGGGCGCGGCGCAGCTGCAACAGCGGGCGTCGGCCGGCGGTATCGATGATCACGTCCCAGCGCCGCGACCCGTCTGCGAAGTCCTCGTGGGTGTAGTCGATCACGTCGTCCGCCCCGATCGAGCGGACTAGGTCTACCTTCGAGGTGGTGCACACGCCGGTGACCTGCGCATCGAGCGACCTGGCGATCTGCACGGCGAGCGATCCCACGCCACCGGAGGCGCCGATCACCAGCACGGTCTGGCCGGGTTGCACCTTCCCCTCGTCACGCACGGCCCGAAGGGCGGTGATGCCGGAGATCGGAAGGGCCGCTGCCTGCTCGAAGCTGAGCCCGGCCGGCTTCAGGACGAGCTTGTCCGCCCGGGTGGCCGCGAACTCGGCGAACGAGCCCTGCTCGGCGGTGCCCATCACGTCGTCGCCGGGCTCGAAGCGGGTGACGTTCGCGCCGACCGCCTCGACCGTGCCCGCGACGTCCCAGCCTCGGACGGCGACCCTCGGTCGGCGGACCCCGATCGCGACGCGGGCCATGTACGGCATGCCGGTCATCACGTGCCACACGTCGGGACCACACCCTGCGGCGTGCACCCGCACGAGCACGTCGTCGTCGCCGACCACGGGTTCCTCGATGTCTCTGAACTCCAGCACGTCCGCCGAGCCGTAGCGATCCTGCACGAGCGCCTTCATACCGTGATCGCCACCTTGCCGCGGCCACGACCTTCCACGACGTACTGGATCGCCTCGGGGGCGTCGGCCAGCGGGAAGGTGCGGTCGATGATCGGAGTGACCCTCCCGGCCTCGATCAGCTCGCGAAGCGCGTCGAAGTCCTCGCCGCGCTCCTTCGACGCCAACATCGTCAGGCGCTGCGAGACGAACATCGACACGAAGCCCGAGCGGAGGCTGCGCCCGAATCCACCGAGCCACTTCCCACCCCCCTCGCCGCCCACGATCACCAGCGTGCCGTTGGGTGTGAGCGCGCGTCGCAGATCGGACAGTGAACGGAGACCCCCCATGTCGAGGATCAGGTCCCAGTGGCGCGTTCCGTCTGCGAAGTCCTCATGTGTGTAGTCGATCACGTCGTCGGCGCCGAGCGACCGCACGAAGTCCATCTTCGCCGTGCTCGCCACGCCGGTGACCTTGGCGCCGAACGCCTTCGCGAGTTGGACGGCGAACGACCCCACGCCGCCGGACGCGCCGACGACCAACACCTTCTGCCCCGCCTGAACGTTGCCCTTGCGCAGGGCCTGGAGCGCGGTGCCGCCCGAGATCGGGACGACCGCCGCCTGCTCGAACGTGAGGTTCGCCGGCTTCGGCGCGAGCCGTGCCTCGGGCACCGACGCGTACTCCGCGAAGGAGCCGTCGGCGGTGCCGAACACCTCGTCGCCCGGCTGGAAGCGAGTGACGCTCGACCCGACGGCCTCGACGACGCCGGCGACGTCGCGGCCCCGCACTGGGACCTTGGGCTTGCGCAGTCCGAATCCCATCAGGCGGAGCAGGTACGGCTTCCCTGCCATGACGTGCCACGCGCCGATCTCGACGCCGGCCGCTTTCACCTGGACCAGCACGTCGCGCTCCCCCACCCGGGGCTCGGCGACGTCCCTGAACTCCAGCACGTCGGTCGAACCGTACGTATCCTGCGTGATCCCCTTCATCTAGATCCCCTCCGCTGACCATCCTGTGTGTGTGTACGCCGTACACTGACCGGGTGCGCAGCGTACGTGTACGGCGTACACTTGTCAAGTCGGACCCCGTGGGAGGTGAGGGCGCGATGAGCACCGAGATCCAGGCCGGCGCCCGGACCCGGGCGCCGCTGACGAGGGAACGGGTGCTGGACACCGCCGTGGCCCTGGCCGATCAGGGCGGCGTCGAGGCGTTGAGCATGCGGAAGCTCGCGCAGGCCCTCGACGTCGTGCCGATGGCGCTGTACCGGCACGTTGCCAACAAGGACGAGCTGTTGAGTGGTCTGGTCGACGTCGTGATCGGCGAGATCGATCCGCCGCTCGATGGAGCCGACTGGAAGACGGCGATGCGGGTACGGATCCTTTCGGCTCGCCGCGCGCTCATGCGTCACCCGTGGGCGTCGAAGGTGATGGAGTCGCGCACGAAGCCCACGCCGGTCGTGCTCGCCTACATGGACTCGATGATCGGGATGCTCCGCACCGGGGGTTTCTCGCTCGATCTCACCCACCACGTGCTGCACGCGATGGGCAGTCGGACCTTCGGGTTCACCCAGGAGCTGTTCAACGACACCACCGACGTCGACCCCGAGGCCGAGGCGGCGATGTGGGAGGCGGTGGCAGGCACGTACCCCTTCATCCACGAGATCTTCACGACGATCTCCCACGACGACAGGTCGGTCGTGGGAGCGGGATGCGACGACCAGTTCGAGTTCGAGTTCGCCCTCGACCTGATGCTCGACGGCATCGAGCGCCTCAAGCTGCGATCCTGAAACTCACCACCCACCGCCCGACCGGCCTAGTTGTCTTATGATGCTAGGACAATAGAGATACCGGAGGGTTCGCGTGATCGATCTCAGGCTCGACGGTCGTTCCAACGTCGTCCCGTACCTGCAGCTCGTGGAGCAGGTCAGGCGGGCGCTCCGTACGGGGCTCCTGGAACCGGGCGATCGGCTCCCCGCCGTGCGCGAGGTTGCCGAGTCTGTGTCCATCAACCCGAATACGGTGCTCAAGGCCTATCGACAACTCGAGCACGAGGGTCTCGTGGAGGGACGACCCGGCCAGGGGACGTTCGTGGTGGGGTCGCTCGCCGGGCCTTCGCTCGCCAGCCACGCCCTGCTCCGCCGTGAGCTGCGCGCCTGGCTGCAGAAGGCTCGGGCCGCGGGGCTGGAGCCCGAGGACATCGAGGCCCTGTTCGGCACCACGCTGCACGCGTTCGAGACCGAGGGTGCCGCGTGACGACGGCCCTGGAGACGACCGGCCTCACGAAGCGCTACGGCCGTACCTGGGCGCTGCGCGACTGCACGCTCGCGGTGCCGAGCGCGCGCGTGGCCGCGGTGGTGGGACCGAACGGCGCCGGCAAGACCACGCTGATGCGCCTCGCCGTCGGGCTGCGACGGCCGACCCGCGGTTCCGTCACGGTGTTCGGTCACGTACCGCGTGACGACTCCGCGTCGCTGGCCCGCGTCGGGTTCGTCGCGCAGGAGACGCCTCTGTATCGCGACCTCTCTGTCGCGGACCACCTCGAGATGGGCCGGCGCCTCAACGGCGACGCCTGGGATCAACCGTCGGCCACGGCGCGACTCGGCAAGCTCTCGATCCCACTCGATCGCCGCGTCGGCGAGCTGTCGGGTGGCCAGCAGGCCCAGGTCGCGCTCACGATCGCCCTCGCGAAACGCCCGGACCTGCTCGTGCTCGACGAGCCTGTCGCGAGCCTCGACCCGCTCGCGCGGCGGACGTTCCTTTCGGAGCTGATGGGCGAGGTCGCCACACGCGAGCTCACCGTGCTGCTCTCCTCGCACCTGATCGCCGACCTGGAGAACCGCTGCGACTACCTCGTCATCTTGTCCGACTCGCGGGTGCAGGTGCTCGGCGACGTCGACGACCTGCTCGCGACGCACGCGGTCATCGTCGGACCGGCCGACGCCCCCCAGCCCGACGCCACGATCGTCTCCTCACGGCGCTCCGACCGCCAGCGCACGCTCGTCGTGCGCTCGGCCGGACCGGTGCACGCGCCGGGATGGTCGGCCGAACCGATCTCGCTCGAGGAACTGGTGCTCGCCTACCTCAGCGAACCCGGGGCGGGGACGCTCCCGGGGCCGGAAGGACCGGCGTGATCTGGCTCGCGTGGCGGCGCCGACGTGGCGCGGTGATCGCGACGGGGGTCGCGCTGCTCGTGGCGTCGGCGCTGCTGTTCCTCACGGGGCGCTCGATGTGGGGCACGTTCCACGACGGCGGGCTGGCCGCGTGCATCGCGGACCTCGACGGGGCTCGATGGGTGCCGGCTGCCGGCGGCTGCCAGGACGAGGCGCAGGCGTTCGCGGCCCGCTTCTTCCCGATGCGCTTGCTGGGCCTCGCGCTGTTCACGTTCGTGCCGTTGATCGTCGGCATGTTCTGGGGAGCGCCCGCGATCGCGCGCGAGCTCGAGGACGACACGGTCTCGCTGGTCTGGACCCAGGGCGTGAGCCGGCGGCGCTGGGCGTGGACGCAACTGGCGTTCGTCGCGCTCGTCGCCGCGGTGTCGATGTGCGTGCTCACGTGGGTCGCGACGTGGTGGTACGGCCCGCTGAACGCGGCCACCGGCGACCGCTTCCAATGGTTGATCTACGACCAGCAGGGGTTGGTACCGATCGGATACGCGGTGTTCGCGACGCTCCTCGCCGCCTTCGTCGGAGCCGTCTCGGGGCGGACCGTGCGGGCGATGGCGCTCTCCGCGGTCGTCTTCGTCGTCGTGCGCTTCGGGGTGGCCGTCCTCTGGCGCCCACGCTTCATGGAGGGCTCGGACGCACGTACCCCGTGGTGACCGAGCGGGTCCCCAACCGCCTGCTCGGCGACTGGCTGTACGGAGGCGGCGGTCCCGGGGTCGGGGTCGTGATCAGGGCGAACGGCGAACGGGCCGCGGGCGGGCAGCGTATCTGCCCCGTGCCGGACCCCGCCTGTTACGCCGACGTCGGTCGCGACGCGTACAACCTGGAGCTGTTCCATCCCGCGAGCCGCTTCTGGACCTTCCAGGCGATCGAGACCGCGATCTTCCTCGGGCTCGCGCTGGTGCTGGCGGCGGCGACCGTCTGGTGGATCCGTCGGCGGCTCGTCTGACGAGCTCAGGGCCGCTGGACGGTTGTCGGTGACGGCCCCTAGGGTCGAAGCATGTCGAACACACCGATCATCTTGGTTCCCGGCTTCTGGCTCGGCGCGTGGGCGTGGGACGAGGTCGCCGGACTGCTGCGGGCAGACGGCCACGACGTCACCGCGCTGACGCTGCCCGGCCTCGGGTCGGCCGACGACGACCGATCGTCGATCACGCTGTCCGACCACGTGGAGGCGATCTGCGACGCGGTGCGGGCGGCCGGAGAGCCGGTCGTGCTCGCCGTGCACAGCGGCACGGGGTTCTCCGGCTACGCCGCGAGCGACCGCGTCCCGGAGCTGATCTCGACGATGGTCTACGTCGACACGGCGCCGGGCAAGGGCGCGTTGGACCCCGACTTCGAAGCCCCGGAGAAGCCCCTGCAGTGGGAGGAGCTCGCGGAGGAGGAGAACCTCGACGACCTCACCGAGGAGCAGCTCGAGACGTTCCGGCGTCGCGCCGTGCCCGAGCCGGGCGGGGTGATCCGCGAAGCGGTCGAGCTCACGAACGACGCCCGCCTCGACGTGCAGAGCACGCTGATCTGCACGGGATACACCTCCGAGCAGTACATGGACGCCGCCAAGGAAGGCTATGCCTGGCTCGCGGGTCTGAACGAGGTGCGCAACCTCACCTGGGTCGACCTGCCGACGAGCCACTGGCCGATGTGGTCACGCCCGAAGGAGCTCGCAGACATCATCGGCGGCGTCGCGACAGGCTGACTCGGCCACAAGACCCTCGAGCAACGAGCGCAGCCTCTCGAACCGGTCGGCGGGCACGCGACCTAACGTATCCGGGTCAATGGGACCGCAGGAGCCGACGGATCGGTTCGAGCACCGGCTCGATCTCGCCTTCGGACGAGAGGTGGGTGTGGCCGGGCAGCGAGAGGAACGTGGCAGTCCGGATCTCCTCGGCTGCACAACGGGCCGCGTCGCGCATCTCGTCGGCTTCTCCGACGTAGATCAAGCACGGCACCCGCCATCGGGAGAGATGGTCGGCGATGGACCCTTCGGCGAAGACCGACTCCCATGCGGCGAGGATCGCGTCCGGATCGTTCTGCAGTTCGAGCGTGCGTGCCGGCTCGGGGAAGCGAACACCGACGCCTGCCTCGAACGTCTCGACGAAGCCCTCCATGCCGCGGCTGCGGGCGGCTTCCGCAGCTGCGGCGACCGCCTGGGCGATCGGAGTCGTCAGATCCCACTCGTACGGCTGATTGCCGCAGAGCACCAGCGCACGCACCCGCTCGGGTGTGAGTTCGCCGATCGCGAAGCCGAGGCGAGCGCCCCACGAGAAGCCGAGCACGTGGGCACGATCGAGACCGAGCTCGTCGAGGACGGCGACGTGGTCGGCGACCCGCGTGGGCAGCGCGTACGCCTCCGGCTCGTGCGGCGCACCCGAACGCCCGTGCCCTCGGTGATCGGCGAAGATCAGCCGGAACTCGTCGCCGAGTGCCATCGCCACACCTGATGTCTGTGCGACCTCGATGGGATCGAGGAACCCGGTGTAGACGACGACGGGAGCTCCGGAACCTCCGCGGTCCTCGAAGTAGATCGGAACGTCGTCCACGGGGTTGGTGGCATACGGCACGGCCTTGCGAGGGTATCGCGGTACCCTTCCGCATCAGCGCACGCTCTCAGCGGCCCGTCGGGTCACCAGGGCATCCCAGTCACGTTCCATCCCGTCGACGAGCACGTCGAGGTCAGGGAAGCCGCTGGCGTCCGCGGTGACGACCAGGCCGAGCTGTCCCGCGTAGGAGAAGGCGCAGAGGACCAGGCCGACGTTGCCCACGAGCTCGACGATCGGCAGGATCTCCTCGACACGGGCGCCGAGCATGTACATCGGCACCGGCGGCCCCGGCACGTTGGTGACGACCACGTTGCCCGTGCGCTGGTGCGTCGTGTACGCACGAGCGAGCGGGGTGGCGGCCAACGCGGCCATGAAGCCGGCGATCGCCGCCGGTGGCTGGGTCGCCTTCACCCTCCGCGTCCTTCTGGCGATCTCGTCGAGCCGGCGGCTCGGGTCCACGTCCGGCGTCGGCAGCGCGAACGCGACCCACCCGGAGCGGTTGTCGACGGTCCGCGGCTCGGCATCCGAACGCAGCGACACCGGGATGCTGGTGATCAACTCGACGTCCGTGGCCTCGCCGCGCGTCGCCAACAGACGGCGGAGCCCGCCGGACCACAGATCGAGCACCACGTCGTTCACCTTGGCGCCGTGCGCGTGCGCCGCGTCCTTCACGGCGGCCAGGTCCAGCCTGACGACCCCGATCCTCCGACCGGCGCCGACGACCCGGTTGAGCGAGGTGGACGGCGCGTGCAGCTTCGGGTTCGCACCGGCGTACGAGCGGGCGATGCGGAGGGCCCTTCCGGCCGATGCCAGCATCCGCGACCCTGAGCCCGGCCGCGCCGCGTCGGCGACGAGCCTGCGGACGGCATCGGTCTTGGCGGCGAGGTTTTCGGCGCGAAGGGCACGCTCGGACGGCACCGGTTCGGGGACCCATGTGGCCGGCGCGGGATCGGGCACATCGGGCTCGAGGTCGAAGAGCGAGCCCATGATCGTGACGGCCGCCATGCCGTCGGCGACCGAGTGGTGCAGCTTCAGCATCGCGGCGACCCGACCCTCCCGCAGGCCGGTGAAGAACCACAACTCCCAGAGCGGACGGCGGCGGTCCAGCCGTCGCATGGAGACCTGAGCCGCCGTCTCGAGGACTTCCCGGTCGCCCCCGGGAGCGGGCACGGACGCCTGGTGCACATGCCGTTCGAGCGCGAACGCGGGATCGTCGACCCACAGCGGCCGTCCGCCGAGCAGCCCGGGAACGTGCAGGCGCCGACGCAACTGAGGCACGAGCGGGAGACGACGCTCAACCCGGTCGGTGATCTCCGACATCCGCAGACGGCCCTCGACGTCCAGCAGGGCTTGGCCCTCCATGACGGTGAGACCGCCGAAGTGGCACGGCCACTCGGGCGTCTCGAGCCGTAGGAACATCAGGTCGAACGAGCTCAGCCGCCGCGTCGCGCCTGCACCCGTCATCGTCGTGCCCATCGCAGGGTCCGAGGCCACGGTCGCTTGATGAGCGTCAGCGGCATGACCTCGAGGTGCACGCGCGAGACCTTCCCGTCGTCACGAGCGAACACCACCCGCATCGACCCGAGCCCGACCCGTGCGAGATCGAGCCGGAACACGAGCGGGTCCTCCGGGTCGTCCGGATACAGCGGGTAGCCCCGGTACAGCGTCGGAATCGGGGTCAGGGTTCGGATCGTCAGCTCGCCTCGCCGCACGAAGACCTCGGCGCCCGCCCCGAACATGCCGCGCATGCGCACGTCGCTGAGCGGTCCCTCGAGGGCGTACCAGCCGCACAGCTCGCCCCACGTCTCGGGTCGGCGCGGCACGTCGGTTTGGATCGCGTCCTCGGGCACGCCCACGATCTGCCTGAGCACGCTCGAGGTCTCGAAAGGCAGCCAGAAGTCCGGGCGCCACGAGCCGTTCGTGAACGCCATCACCGCCACCCCGTCGTCGGGGGCGAGGAAGACCTGCGAGTGGAATCCCGGCAGGGTGCCCTGGTGCTCGACGGCCGGGTGGCCATCACCCAGGTCGACACGCCAGAACGCGAGCCCGATGCCCGGGATGCGGGGGTCGGGCCGGTACTGCGGCTCGAACATCATCGCGACCGTCGCCGGCTCGAGCATCGAGCCGTGGTCATTGGCACCACCGCCGAGCAGCGCCGCCAGGTAGCGAGCCATGTCGCTCGGCGTCGAGTAGACGGACGCGGCGCCGGCGGTCACGGCCTCCCGTGGAGAAACGGCCTTCGGGCCGGCGCGACCCATCTCGTACCCGGTCGCGAGCCATGGCGTGACGCGCTCGGACCGAAGCAGGTCGGTGTGATCCATGCCGAGTGGGTCGAAAACGTGCCGGCGGACGTAGCGGTCGAGCGGTTCCCCGCTCACGTCCTCGACGATCTGTCCGAGGGTGGCGAACCCGTGGTTGCCGTAGCGGAACCTGGTCCCGGGCTCGGCCACGAGGCGCAGTCGGCCGCGGTAGTGCTCCGCGAGCGAGGGCAGCCGGTCGCCGACCTTCACGCTCTCACCGAAGTCGGGGCGGAAAGCCCTTCGAGCGGGCACCACCTCGGGGATGCCGGCGGTGTGCGTGAGCAGATGCCGCAGGGTCGCCGGTCGCCAGGCAGGATCGGCGGGAACGAGTCGATAGGCGCGCAGGTACTCGTTCGCGGGCGCGTCGATGTCGACCAGGCCCTGCTCCCATAGCTGCAGCACGGCGACCGCCGTCACCGTCTTGGTGATCGAGGCGATCCGGAAGACGGTGTCCTCGGTGATCGGCGTGCGAGCGGCGATGTCGGCGACGCCGTTCGCGGAGAACGACGTGAGCGAGCCGTCGCTCACCACGCCGACGGCCAGACCGACGGCCGGCCATCGGTTGAGGATCTCCCCGATCCTCCGGTCGAGAGCGACGACCTCGGAGCGTGCAGGTTCGATCGTGGTACGGGTACGTGAGGAGACCATCATGCCCTCCCTTCCGTCGCCGAGCACCGCAAGGGCGGCGTGCCCGGCAGCCACCTCCACCCTGCCAAGGCGGGGCAGCGGTCGACAGGAGCGTCGGGCCCGGTCGGCGCGGGACCTCCGGGACCCGCGGCCGTCGAGTCACGCCAGGCGCCAAGCGGAACCTGATGTCAGGGTCCGAGCTAACGCTCTTGCCTGGCAGCATGCCCAGCGGAAGGATGCCTCCATGAGGAAGCTCGGACACGCGCTCGTGCTCGGCGCGATGGTCGGGTATGCAGCCTCGACGGTCACACTCGACTTCTACGGTGAGCAGACCGGCCCGACGGAGCTGGGCCTCACGTACTTCGACCTGCTGACGGGACAAGGAACGGCGTCAGGTCTGACCGTCGCAGGCGGCATCCTGATGACCTTCGGTCCGCCGCTGCTCATCGTGATCCTGGATCTCATGCTGCTCATGGACCGACGCCGTGGTGCCGCTCTGCATGGGCTCGTCGCAGCAGTCGCCACCTGGGCGACCATCACGATCGGCTCCGCGCTGAACATCTTCGGCTTCGACGCGTTCCCGATGGGGGTCGGTTTCTGGGCGCAGATCGTGTGCGTGGCGATCGCGGTCGCCGGAACTCTGCTGCTGTTGAACGCTCCGGCTGGCGACTGAACGGCGTCACGGTCCGCAGGCGCTCCGCACGAGGTCGAATGCCTCGGTAAGGACCCGAGGGTCGCGGTCGCCGCCGATCATCGGCGCCATCGCGCCCTCGGCGAGGCTCCAGGCCACGATCTCGGCGATCTGCTCGATGCCACGCTGCTTCCACTCGACGTCGTCATCGGCCCACGCTTCGAGGCCCCGGATCCGCAGGAACCGCTCGCGGCACGGATCGTCGAGGGTGGCCTCCTCCCACGCGTGGGCGAACTCGTGCAGCACGAGGCGCTGCGGGCCGGCTTCCATCTCGAGGCGCCACGCACAGGTCGACGCGGCCGGCCTGCGCGTAGCCGAGGAAGCCTCGGCACCCCTCGTTCCCTTCGTGGAAGTGCACCTCGGTCGGCGGCAGCTCGAGACCGGCGACCTCGAAGCGTGCCACAGCCCAAGTTGCGAGCTCCAACGCGACCGGTGGAGGGTCGACCACGACGCCGTGTCTGCTCGAGCTCGGTCACGTCGTGATACAGGATGTAGAAGCCGCTCGGTTCGTCCTCCTGCTCCTCTCGGATCGCGAGGATCTCGACGTCGACCAACGACCCGTCCCTGCGGGTTCGCCGACCGATCCGGCGGAACGACGTACGTCCCCATGCCTCATGGGTCCATGACGTCGCCTCGGCATGAAGCTCGGGGGTCGTTGCGACCATGTCGTCGAGTTGCGTGCCGACCGCCTCGTCGGTCGAGTCGCCGAAGAGCGTCTCAGCGGCCGGATTCCAAAGGGTCACGTCGAAGTTCCTGTCCACCTTGATGATCGCTGTAGGGCTCGTCTCGACGAGCTCTTCGCAGAAGCGCCGCGGACGCACGAGCTCGCCGACGTCCTCGTAGAGGGCGAACGCACCGACGAGCCGGTCGTCGATCGTGATCGGCACGGAGCGGATCGCAACGTCGACGAGGGTCCCGTCCTTCTTGCTTCGGCGGGTCACGAGCTCGACGCGACCATCGAGGACCCGGCCGTTCAGCGAGGCGGCTTCGTTGCTGATCGCATCGTGCTGACCCACCAACTCGTCGATGTGGCGACCCAGCGCTTCCGCATGCGTCCACCCGAACAAGCGCTCCGCGGCCGGGTTCCACTCGGTGACGTTGAACGTCGGGTCGCACGTGACGATGGCCGTCGGACTCGCCTCGACGAGCGTCTCGTAGAAACGTCGTTGGTCCTCGGGGGTGCCGACCGCTGCATCGGGCGTCGTGGTCATCGCGGCGAAGCGTAGATGGAACGCCGTACGCGATGCCAGACGCTTCTCCGGGGATCCGAGAGGGTATCGTCACGAACGATGTCCCAGGACCGCTCATACATCGAAGAGAACGCGCGCGAGCTCGAGCGCATGCGCTCGCTCGTCGACGACCTGAGTGAGGACGAGCTGCGACGGCCGGTCAACGAGTACTGGACCGTCGCCGGCGTGCTCGGCCACATCGCGTTCTGGGACGCCCGGATGCTCGCGCTCTGCGACAAGCTCGACCGCGGCGTGCCGTTCGCGGCCTCCGACACCGACCCGGAGGACGTCGACTGGATCAACGATGCCTCCCGGGCGCTGATCCACGCGGTGCCGCCGGGTGAGCTGGCGCGGCTGGCGCTGCAGATCGCCGAGGACACCGACGCGCGGGTGGCGACGCTTCCGCTCGACCGGCTCTGGCCGCAGGACCCCGACAGTCCGCTCTACGCCGTGCGCGCGTCGCACCGCGGCGAGCACCTCGACGACGTCGAGGCGGCGCTCGGCCGTTCCTGACACGATGCGCTCGTGAAGATGATCGGGAACATCCTGTGGTTCGTGCTCGCAGGCATCTGGCTCGCGATCGGCTACTCGATCGCCGGACTCGTGCTGTGCATCACGATCATCGGCATCCCGTTCGGCGTGCAGTCGTTCAAGCTGAGCCTGCTCGCCCTCTGGCCGTTCGGGCAGACCGTCATGCCGAGCGACGCCCCTCAGATGTTCGCCTGAGTCCGGCGCCATGGGGGCCTGATCTCATCCCGGCTCGTGCGTTCCTCGTCGGCTGGACGTGGACGTGCGTCCCCCTGCACGATGCTCGAGCAGACGCTGCAGGCCTGACGAGGAGGGAGCACGATGAGGAAGAAGGGATCCGGCGCCGTCACGTCGGCACCGATCGAGGTCACGCCGTTCAGCGCGATCGAGGCCTCGGACCACTTCACCGCACGGGTCGTGATCGGGTCGCCCGAGTCGGCGACGCTGCGCGTCGACGACAACCTGCTCGATGCCGTCGATGTGGGCGTGCACGAGGGCACACTGCGCGTCGGGCTGCGGTTCGGCACCGCAGTGACCCACGCGACGCTCGAGGTCGACGTCATCGTACCGACCCTCGATCGCGTGACGGCGTCCGGCGCCTCACAGGTCCGTGTGGAGGGCCGGGACGAGGCCGAGCGCGTCGAGCTCACGCTGTCCGGCTCGAGCGAGCTCACCGCCGATCTGGAGGTCGGACGAGGGCACCTCGAGCTCTCGGGAACGTCGACGGCGACGCTCTCGGGAGCCGCCGGCACGCTCGAGGTCACCGTGAGCGGTGCGAGCCACCTGTACGCCGACGAACTCTCGGTCGGGGACCTCACGATCGACGCGTCGGGAGCCTCCACCGCCGACGTGACGGTCTCCGGCCGGCTGTCCGCTGGGGCGTCAGGCGCATCGACGGTGCGATACGCGGGCACTCCGACCGTGGAACGGTCCACGGTGTCGGGCGCGTCGAGCATCCGGCCGATCTGACCGGGGCCGGCGTCAGGCGCTCGTTTCCCACAGACCCATGACGTTGCCCTCCGGGTCCTTGAAGTAGCCGAACGCGCCCATCCCGGGGATCGCGGTCCTCGGTGTCACCGTGCTGCCGCCCTCCGCCTCGACCTCCTTCAACGACTGCTCGATGTCGTCGACCTCGATCGTGATGACCGGCGACGGGGTGTGGTCCGAACGCTCCATCAAGCCGCCGTTGATCGCCCCTCGTTCGGTCGGCATCATCGAGTCGTCGACAGGGGTGGTCGTCGCGATCGTGTACTCACCCTCTCCGACCGGCATCGTGTTCAGGTCCCAGTCGAAGACCGACCCGTAGAACGATTTCGCGCGCTCGACGTCATCGACCGGGATCTCGAAGTGCACGACCTTGCGCATAACGTCTCCCCTTTCCGTCCATCAGCTGCTCGACGTCCTACCCTCCAGCCTCCGTCGAGGAACGGTCAAGGGGTGAGCTGGCCCGACTCCTGGCCCTCGGCTCGGGTGACGCGGTACGTGGCAGACACGAACTGCCCCTGACGCTCGAGGCTAACGAGCGAGAGGTCCGAGGCAAGCAGGCGCCTGGGCAGCAGCGGGGCGCCCCCACCGAGCGTGACCGGCGCGATGCTGAGCTGGATCTCGTCGAGCAGGTCCGCGTCGGCGAACTGGCCGGCCAGGTCGCCCCCGCCGACGATCCAGACGTTTCCGCCGCCGGCGGCCTCGACCATGTCGGCGTGGATCGGGCCTACGTCGCCCTGCACGAACCGCAGGTCGGCCCCGTCGATCGCAGGCAGCTCGCGGGTCGTGAACACCCAGCAGGGCGTCGCGCCGTAGTAGCCGCGCCACTTCTCGGGCTGTTCGAGCAGCTGATCGTTCGCCAACACCCACTCGTAGGTCGTCGAGCCCATCACCATCGCGCCGACCCGCTCGAAGAACGCTGCGAACCGCGTCTCGTGGCCCACATCGTCGTCGCCCGCCGGCACCTGGAAGAGCCACTCGAGGGAGTTCGCCTCGTCGGCGATGAACCCGTCGATGCTCGTGGCCGTGTAGAACTGCGTGATGCCCATGACGTCAGACTAGCCAGAGGAGGCTCGGAGGGCGTCGTGGGCTGACGATCCTGGGTTGGGTCGTCGACTCGCCGATGAGTCCCGGTCGCGAGGGTCGTCAGATGGTGTGACGGACGACTCGACGGAGGGAAGCGTGACGCGAAGGTTGATCTCGCACATGTTCACGTCGCTCGACGGGTTCATCGCCGACCGCGACGGAGGGCTGGACTGGGTGCCCATGGACGACGAGTTGATGCGCTTCGCCAACACCTACTTCGGATCGATGGACGGCATCGTCTTCGGTCGCACCGTGTACGAGGCGTTCGTGACGTACTGGGACCGGCTCGACGAGGTCGATCCGGCCGCGACCGAGCCGACGCGCGAGTTCGCCGGGATCTTCGCGCGCATGGAGCGCATCGTCGTCTCGACGACGCTCGATGAGAGCGGGTCCGGGCGCACGACCGTGATCGCCGACGACCTCGCCGGGGCGCTCGTCCGACTGAAGAACAGGCCCGGCAGCGATCTGCTCCTGATCTGCGGGCCCGCACTGCGCTCGCGTCTGGCGGAACTCGGCGTGATCGACCACTACCGCACACTCGTCGCGCCGGTGGCGCTCGGCGAGGGCATCCCGCTCTTCGCCCCGACGAGGGAACCCGTCTCGCTTCGTCTGGCCGAATCGACGATGTTCTCGGGCGGTGTGGTCATGCTCGATCACGAGCCCGCCTGACGTCGATGGCGGAGGGTCGCGCCCGCTCCGGGCGCACCTCATATCATCGACGCGAACGCTAGGCCGCGCACAGGCAGGAGCGACCGATGCAGGCGATCGTCCAGACCGCGCACGTCGACCTCGGCAAGTTCGTCATCACGCTCGAACGTCGATAGGTATCTCGGAGGGATCCATGGCCGCGCTGACCTACCTGACGATCATGTCGCTCGACGGCTACGTCGCCGACGAGCACGGCAACTTCGACTGGGGTGTGCCCGACGAGGAGGTGCACGGGTTCATCAACGACCTCGAGCGGTCGGTCGGCACCTACCTCTACGGGCGACGCATGTACGAGGTGATGACCGCCTGGGAGACGATGGATCTCGCTGGGCAGCCGCCGTCCATCCGTGAGTTCGCGGCGATCTGGCGGGCCGCCGGCAAGGTCGTGTACTCGACGACCCTCGACGACATCTCCACCGCCCACACGCACATCGAGCGAGCCTTCGACCCCGACGGTGTTCGGCGGATGAAGGCATCGGCCGAGCGTGACCTCTCGGTGGGCGGTCCGGAGCTCGCCGCCCAGGCGTTGACGGCCGGATTGGTCGACGAGTGTCACCTCTTCCTCGCACCCGTCGTCGTGGGAGGCGGCACGCGATCGCTCCCCGACGGCGTGCACCTGGGTCTCGAGCTGCTGGACGAACGCCGGTTCGGCAACGACATGGTCTACCTGCGCTACCGCGTGACCGGCACGAGGTGACGCTCGGATGCTGGTGCGTGACGCCGGTCCGGAGGACCTGCCGTGGATCCGTGCCCTGCTCGATGAGCGATGGGGCGGTCAAGAACAGGTCGTGGACGGCGAATCGTACCGTCCGGCGGAACTCCCCGGGTTCATCGCGACGATCGACGACGAGCGCGTCGGCTACGCAGCGCTCCGGGTGGTCGGCGACATCGCGGAGATCGGGGTGATCGACGGGATCCGGCCGAGGGAAGGCATCGGGACGGCGCTCGTCGATGCCCTCGAAGGAGCGGCACGCTCGCGCGGATGCGCACGGTGTCGCGCCGTGACGACGAACGAGAACCGCGTGGCGCAGGCGTTCTACGCGTCGCTCGGCTTCGAGCTCGTCGGCGTACGCGAGGGCGCGGTGACGAGGAGCCGACGGATCAAGCCGGCGATCCCGCTCGAGGGCGACGACGGGACGCCGATCACCGACGAGCTCGTCTACGAGCGTTCGCTCCGACGGTCTCGTCGCGGTTGATAGGTTCGATCGATGCAACCGCTCGAGGACGCGATCGACTCGGTTGTCCGGGATGCCGGGTTCTCCGGCGTCGTACGTGTGGACCGGGCGGGCGCCACCGAGTTCGTGAGGGCGTACGGGTTCGCAGATCGAGCTCACGCGATCGACAACACGGTTGACACTGGGTTCGCGATCGCGAGCGGCACGAAGGGTTTCACGGCGCTGACGATTATGAGCCTGATCGAGGAGGGTTCACTCGCGCTCGACACGACGGCACGTTCGCTGCTCGGCGACGACCTCCCGCTGATCGACGATGCCGTGACCGTGGAACACCTGCTCGCGCATCGCTCCGGCATCGGCGACTACTTCGACGAGAGCACCGTGAACGTCACGGACTACGTGATGCCGGTCTCGGTACATGAACTCGCCATGACCGAGCAGTTCCTCGTGGTCCTCGACGGGCACGAGACCGTGTCCGCGCCGAACGAGCGGTTCGCCTACAACAACGGTGGGTACGTGGTGCTCGCGCTGATCGCCGAACGTGCGAGCCGGGTGCCGTTCCACGAGCTCGTGCGGCGTCGGGTCTGCGAGCCGGCCGGGATGACCGACACGGGGTTCTTGCGATCCGACGAGCTTCCGAGCGACGCCGCGCTCGGGTACCTGACGGCCGACGGACCGAGGACGAACATCTTCCACCTGCCCGTGCTCGGTACCGGCGACGGCGGCATCTACTCGACCGCGGCCGATCTCAGCGCCTTCTGGGCTGCGTTGTTCGCCGGGCGGATCGTCTCGAGCGACCGCGTGGCCGAGATGGTGCGCCCTCGGAGCGATTGGCCGGAGGAGTCGAGGCGTTACGGACTCGGCTTCCACCTGCACGAGTCGACCGACGTCGTGTGGCTCGAGGGATACGACGCCGGCGTGTCGTTCTGCAGCACGCACGACCCGACCCGGTCGATCACCCACACGGTCATCGCGAACTGGACCGACGGAGCGTGGCCGGTATTGATACGCCTCGACGAGCTCCTCGGCACGTGAGCCGCACCGAGTTCGCGAGGATCACCGCTTGCGAGCGACGAGCCGTTCGACCACGCCCGCGCGGAGACGGTCGCTCTCCTCGATCGTGAAGCCTGCGGCTTCGACGTGCTCACGCGGGCGACGGGTGAGCTCGTCCCGGTTCCGAGACGGCGCCAACTCCATCAGGCGCTGCAGCCAGTACAGGGGCGCCACGCTGCTCCGGATGTGATCGAGGAGGATTAGCCGGCCTCCCGGCTTGAGCACCCGCTGCATCTCCAGCACCGTCGCGCGTTCGTCGGGCACGCTGCACATCGCGTACGTGCAGATCACCGTGTCGAACGTGGAATCGGCGAACGGGAGTGCCTGCGCATCTCCCTCGGTGAGGTCGACCGACCGACCGAGATCGGCCGACCGGCGCCGGGCGACCGCGAGCATCTCCGGCGTGAGATCGATGCCGGTGACGCGCACGCCGGGCGGGTAATGGGGCAGGTTCAGGCCGGTGCCGATCGCGACCTCGAGGGTGCGGCCAGTCGTCCGTGAGCATGCCCATGGACGATGATCGGTCCCGAGCAGCCAGCGCTCGCTTCGGTCGGCGTCGCGATCGTAGGTCGCCGCCTCCTCGGCATACTGACGGCGTCGACGTCGGTTGGCATCGTCACGGTCGTCCGACGAAGTCGCGTTCCTCATGCACCGATCGTACGGGCGCTTCCCCGGAAGGAGATCGCACTTCAGCAGGAACCAGGCTCGCGGAAACGGCGAGCGAGCGGCGACTAAGCCTGGACCGGAACGGGGTACACCTCGTCGGTCGGGTGACCGGCCCGCTCGTGGATCTTCATCACCGCTTCCTTGCTGGGCGCCTCGGAGAGGCACCACACGAGACCGGTCTGGGGATCGGCCCACGCGTGCTTGAAGTCCACCGCTTCGTCTTCCTGGATCGCGAGATCCGCCCTGTGGGCTTCCGCCAGTCCCTCGGGCGTGATGCCCTCCATACCCCGATGGACGTCCATGAACTCCGGCATCGCCGAACCCCCTCCTCGCGACGAAGCACCACGGGGGCAACGCTCCTGCCTACACCCGGGGGCCGACCCGGTCAAGCGTCACTCCATCGCGCGCAGATCGAGGCGACGTCCACACGGCCGGAACCGTCGAGCGTGAGGAGCGGCGCCAGGCCAATGGCGACGACGCCGCGCACGAACGCGATAGCGATCGTCGAGGGCGAGCACCGAGAACGATACACGGCGCCTCGACACGACCTCCTCATCCACGATGTGATCTAGGGTGGCAACACGTGAAGGAGTCCGAAGCTCGCGAGCAGCGATGAGTTTCCGACCCCGGCCGTCGTCGACAGTCCGACGGCACGACGGAAGGAGAAGGACATGAACCTGAACAGCATCCTGATCGGGTCGGAGGATCCGAAGCGCCTCGCGGAGTACTACACGAAGCTCTTCGGCGACCCGGGCTGGGACGACGGCGGGTACACAGGTTGGCAGATCGGCGCGGGCTGGATGACGGTCGGGCCGCACGACCAGGTGCACGGCTCGAACGCCGAACCGGGCCGGATGATCTGGAACATCGAGACTCCCGACGTGAAGGCCGAGTTCGATCGGTTCGTCGCCGCCGGGGCGACGGTGGTGGCAGAGCCGTACACCGCCGGCGGCGAGGACATGGAGGGCTCGATCTGCACGTTCGCGGACCCCGATGGCAACTTCTTCCAGCTGATGAGCCCGATGGGCTGACCGTTCCGGGACGTGATCCCGGTCAGGAGCGGAGGGCGTCGATCAGCTCGCGCTTCCCCATCTTCGAACGACCCTCGATGTTCCGTTCCTTGGCTCGTTCGTAGAGTTGGGCGCGGGTCCGGTCCTCGAGACGGTGCCCGGGCTCGCCGCCACGTCCACGCGCGGCGGCCGCATTGCGACCGAGGTCCCTGCGCACCGACTTCGGGAGCTTGGAGATCGTCCGCTTGCGCTTCGCCGCAGCAGTGGCCTTCCCGATGTTCCGCTTCGCTGCGCTGACCTGCTTCCTACTCGCCATGGACCATCACCCCCACAGGGCCGGCGGCCCTCGTGCGTGGGTTACCCAGCACCGGGCGCGCCCGAACCTCCACGGTGGACGGCCCCCGTGGTAGGACGGTAGACGTCGGGCCAGCCGACGGGGGGGTGGGATGCCGAAACGCAGCGCTGGGTTGCTCTTGTATCGCCGCCAAGGCGGTGCCGTCGAGGTCCTGCTCGTGCACCCCGGCGGCCCGTACTGGGCGAAGAAGGACGAGGGCGCCTGGTCGGTTCCCAAGGGCGAGTACGACGAGGGCGACGATCCGTTCGAGCACGCGCTCCGCGAGTTCGGCGAGGAGCTCGGGACCGATCCGCCCGATACGAGCGGGGCGACCTTCCTCGGCGAGCTGCGCCAGCCCGGCGGGAAGCAGGTGAGCGCCTGGGCGCTCGAGGGTGACCTCGACGTCGCCGGCGTCGCGAGCAACACCTTCACGATGGAGTGGCCGCCCCGCTCGGGCCGGACCGCCGAGTTCCCCGAGGTCGACCGGGCGGAGTGGTTCGACCCGGACACCGCTCGGCGCAAGCTGCTCCGAGGTCAGGTCACGTTCGTCGACCGGCTGATGACGGACGTCGAGCGCGAGTAGGTGGCCTCCCTTACCCTCGCTTCGAGGACCGAACCCCGAAGGGAGATGCCATGTCGGCCGGCGGATTCACCACCCGAGTCCCCGAGGCGTGGAGCAGGCTCTGGCTCCTGATGTGGGGGGTGACCTCCATCTCGCTCCTCGCGCTGGCGTTCCTGTTGCCGTTCTGGCCCGACTGGGTGATCACCACGCTGCCTCTGTTCTTCCTGCCCGAGGGCATCAGTCTGCTGCGCAAGGACGACCGCCTCCCTCCGCTCACGCATACGATCCGTCACTTCGTACCCAACGCCATCGCGTTCCCCCTGATCTACTTCTTCTTCGGGGCGATCTCGGCGCGGGCACTCGGATTCGACTACCCCCGGAACCTGCACGTCGGCGGACTCTTCGCGATCCTCGGATGGCTGACCGACCACTTCGCCGTCACGTACGCTCAGGACGATCCCCATCCGTTCTCCGGTGCCCGCGAGACCAGGCCCGAGACGACGGACCCCCGAGGCATGGCGCTGTAGATGCAGCGTCGAGGCGCCCTCGTAGGCTGCCCTCAGTGAAGATCGTCGTCGAGCACGGGCTGGGCGCCCACGCGTTCATGCGCACGGAGGCGCCACCCGAGGCGTGGCAACCCGAGGCCGACGACGAGACGTTCTTCCGGTTGCTGGGCGAGATGATCGCGGTCGGACTCGTGGGCCCGTGGGCGCGGGGCCTCCCCGAGCCCGTTCGTCTCCTCCGAACTGGAGGCTGCGGCCGAGGCATCGGATGCCGCCTTCGGATACACCCGGCAGACGGGTCCGACCGACGGATCGATCACCTTGCTGTTCGCTCGAGCGGGGCCTTCGACGGCCGGTCGGGCGAGATCACGAGGTTGACGACACCGCCGGCGATCGCGCCCAGAGCCGCACCGCCGATCAGGTCCAGGGGCAGGTGGGCGCCCATGTACATCCGGCCGAACATCACGACGACGGCCACTCCCGCCGCCGCCACCGCCCATCGCCGAGGGAGGTAGGCCGTAGCCACCACGGTGAGCGCCGCCGCCACCGACGCATGGCCCGAGGGGTAGCCCAGGCTCTCGGGAGCGAACGACTCGCGGGCCTCGACCCCGTCCAGCAGGCTGCCCGGGCGCTGCCGCTCGACGGTGGCCTTCACGAGCAAAGCGATCAGGTACACACCGACGCCGGCGAGCAAGAGCGCGATCCCCAGACGGAAGCGTCGGAAGCAGAACGCCACCACCGCCAACACCGGGATCGTGATGAACGTGCCGTACTGCATCAACGGCCAGATGAACGGGTGGAGGCTCTCGGGCAACTCGTTCACCGCTTGGAAGACCACCCGTTCGGCCTCGCTCACGCCGCCCCGCGCGAGCAGTCCCGTCAGCAGCAGAACGAAGCAACCGGAGACGACGATCGCGGCTTGGGCCTTGGCGGAACCCGCGATGGGGCGACGAGAACCTTCGGACCTTGACACTGAAGGTCGAGCCTAGTCCACCCTCCTCACAGACTCGATCGATGCAGCTCTCCGGATCATGCGGCATCCGCCTGACCGCCCGGCCCCGCCTGACAGGCTGCGAGTCCGACATGAGGTTTGCGCGAACCTGGCCGGTGTTCCAGGGTGGAGCCGCAGACATCCCCAACGCCCGGAGCGGCTCCGAACGACCCGTTCCCGAGGAAGGCCTGACGATCAGACGAGAGGACGGCCAACTCCGCTGCTGACGATCCCGGACAGCTAGGGAGCGGGGGAACGAGACTTCCGGCCGAGGAAGTACCGCCGTTCGGCCGAGTTTCGGCGCACCGTCGGTGAGGCAACGTTGCGCTCATGGGACGCCGCCTCCTCACCATCTCGCTGGCTGTGCTGCTCTGGGTGGTCGGCGCCCTGATGTTGGTCATGTCCGCCGGGTTCGCGTTCGCCGTGATGGTGCACCGGACAGGATCCGACGGTTGGACGACATCGGTCGTCGCAGCGATCGGACTCGCGACCGGCGGCGCGATCATCGGATGGACCGGCGCGTGGATCATGTCATCGGGTCGCACCGCCCCCGCCGACGACGACCAGCTCGACGACGCCTCGATGTGGCACGTCTGACCCACCTTCCTTCGAGCTCGATCGCCCTCGGTGGACCCTGCCGCCCCGCCCGTGCGAGGCTTGGCGCGAGGGGGAGATGAGCGTGAAGGAAGTCACGTGCATGTGCGGATGGCAGTGCCGGGGCACCGACGACGAGGTCGTAGCGCAGGTGCAGGCCCACGGGCGTGAGGCCCACGGCACCGAGTCGACCAGGGAGGAGATCCTGGCCATCGCCGTGGAGGTCACGTAGGTGGTCGGCGATCGCGACCTCGAACCGCTCGTGGGGCTCGCGCCGCCGCTCACCGACGTGGTGTGGTCGCCCTCGATCGTGGCGCAGTCGCTCGAGGCGCTGTTCGTCTGCCGACACGGCGTCCGGATCATGAACCTCCGCCCGGTGCACGCCCCGAGCCTGCGGCTCGGATGGGGCCCCGGGAACGAGCCCGGCGCGGTCGTGCTGGAGGCCGCGCGACGGTACGGGCTCGAGCCGATCGTGGTGCACTCCACGTCGTGGCGCCACGAGCAGGACCGGCTCGTACTCACCTACCTCGCGGTGGTCCATGCTCCCGACGACCCGAGCGAATACCTGATCGAGGAACCGGTCGCCCGAAGCGATCTCGCCCGGGGCGACGCGCTCGCTCCTCCCGACGATATCGGCGTCACGCAGGTGATCGAACACGCGTTCCGCCATCTGGCCTGGCTCGTCGTCGACGATCCCGCGATCGCCGGGGTGCTTCCCGATTGGACCGAGTCCCTCGCGACGTACGAGCCGGAGCCCTTCCGGGCCTTCGGAGCCCCACCGGGCTGACGTTGGGGGACCGCGAAGGGCGACCGTCACGGCCGAGGGAGATAAACGTTGGTCTCCCAACCAGGCATCTCGAGGGCGTCGAGTACCCAACGCGTTCCGGGCCCCCATCGCACCGACGGTCCTGTGCACGAGGTCGTTCTGGCGACTTGAGCCGATCCGATCCCTGAACGCATGATGCGGAGGATGGCCGAGCGAACTCGCGCCGTGGGGCCCCCGGGGTGGTTCCTCGCGCTAGCCCTCGCGATCCCTCTCGTCGGGCTCGCGCTGCTGCTTGGCATCCCGGCGCTCGACGTCCACTGGGAGCACCACCCGTCGCACTTCTGGCTCGTCGTCGGGATCGCGGTGGTGAACGTCGGGCTGGGCCTGATCGTCAGCGAGGTCGCCCGCCGCAGCGGCGACGAGCGGCTCTTCCTCGTGTCGATGGTGCTGCTGGCGAGCGCGGGGTTCCTGGCGCTGCACGCCGTGGCCACACCGGGGGTCGTGCTTGCCGGGCCGAACGGGGGCTTCGTGCTCGCCACGCCGGTCGGGTTGCTCCTGGCGTCGGGGTTCGCCGCCGCGTCGTCGATCGAGATGGACGACCGTACCGAGGCGGCCCTGCGCCGTTGGCAGACGCCGATGCGGGTCGGGCTGGCTGCGGTGCTCCTGGCCTGGGCGGGTGCATCGATCGCCGAGGTGCCTCCGCTCTCGCAGGTGATTGAGTCGGAGCGGGCTCCGTGGCTGCTGGCCTTGTTGCCGCTCGGCGTGGCCGCGTACGCGTTCGCGGCGTGGCGGTACGTCGGCATCTTCCGTCGACGCGGGCAGCCCCTGCCGCTCGCGGTGGCCGTGGCCTTCGTATTGCTCGCCGAGGCCCTGGTCGCGATGGCGTTCGGCCGGGCATGGCGAGCCTCGTGGTGGGAATGGCACGTGCTGATGGCGGTCGCGTTCGCCACGGTCGTGGTGGCCGTCCGGCGCGAGTACCGCCTGGGCCGTTCGACGGCGGGCACGTTCGGCGGCATCTACCTCGATCGCACCCTCGAGCGGCTCGATCGCCGGCAGTCGGCCGCGATGATCGACCTCGTCCGCGCCGAGGCGACCGGCACGACGACCGAGACAACCCGGGCACTCCGGGAGCAGGGGTTCACCGCTCACGAGATCTCGGTGATGATCGACGCCGCCCATGAGTTGGCGCGCGTCGACGGATTGCTGCGTCGATACGTCGGTCCGCAGCTTGCAGAGCGTCTCGATACCGACCCGAGCCTGGCTCGCCTGGGAGGTCACGAGCGTGACGTGACCGTTCTCTTCGCCGACCTCGCAGGATTCACCGCTTTCTCCGAAGGAAGACCCGCAGGTGAGGTGATCGAGATGCTGAACGCCTACTGGGGAGCGGTCGTCCCCCGCGTCGTCGACGACGAGGGCGGCTACATCGAGCGATTCGCCGGCGATGCGATCCTCACGATCTTCAACGCGCTCGGCGATCAGCCCGACCACGCCACCAGAGCGGTGCGGGCGGCGATCGCGGTCCGCGACCGATCCGATCGCGTCAGGGCAGGTCACGACTGGCCTCGCTTCCGCGTGGGCGTGAACACGGGCGTCGTGGCCATCGGCAACGTGGGAGCCGGAACGCAACGCTCGTTCGCCGCGATCGGCGACACAACGAACGTCGCCGCTCGTCTGCAGTCGCTCTCGATGCCGGGGCACATCACGATCGGTGGGCGCACCCTCGACGAGGTCAACGACGAGCCCGGCGTCGTGATCAACGTCCGGCCGCTGGGCGCCGCGGACCTCAAGGGCAAGTCGGAGCCCACGGATGCGTTCGAGCTGCTCTCCGTGTCGAGGTCACCACGATGACGTCGCGCGAGCGGGACGACGTCCACGACAGCCCGACCGGCTGGGTCGCGCGCCATGTGGGCGGCTACGTCGAGTCGGACGGGAAAACGGGGTCACCGCTGGCACGGCGTCGACACCCTGCTGCTCACCACCCGCGCGGCCGTCGCACCGGGACTTTGCGCCGGACCGCGCTGATTTACGACCGGTTGGTCGTCGTCGCGTCGGCGGGCGGCAAGGCCACCCGTCCGTGGTGGTTCTTGAACCTCGTCGACGAACCGGAGGTCTACCTGCAGGTGGGCGCCGAACGATTCCGGGCGATGGCGTCGATCGCGACCGGCCGGACCCGCACGCGATCGTGGGCCACGATGGTCGGGATCTGGCCCGAGTACGAGCGGTACCAACGCCGCACCGAGCGACGGATCCCCGTCGTTGTGCTGCAGCCGATCACAGAGTGACCCGCACCGCTGCCACTCGAGGAGATGATCATGAGCGACGATGACGACCGGGCGATCGACGTGTACCTCGCGAACCTCCCCGAGGATCAACGGGTCGCACTCGAGCACCTGCGAAGGACGATCGCGAATGCCGCACCGGCTGCGACCGAGGCGATCAGCTACGGCGTACCCGCGTTCAAGCTGCGCGGCCGTCCGCTCGTGAGCTACGGCGCCGGCAAGGCGCACTGCGCCTTCTACCTGATGAGCACCGGCGTCATGGACGCACACCTCGAGGAGCTCCGGGGCTACCAACTCGGCAAGGGGTCGATCCGCTTCCAGCCCGACGCCCTGCTGCCCGAGACGCTCGTACGAACGTTGGTCGCTGCCCGCATCGCCGAGCTCGAGGCGCCTTCCTAAGGCTTGACAGGAGCGCTCCCGAGGCTCTATAACCGTCTTATTCTATAAAGTGAGTGTTATATATGCCGGTGGATCAGCTAGATGTGGTGTTCGGAGCCCTCGCGGACCCCACACGACGGGCGATCCTCGAGCGGCTCACGCAGGGGGAAGCGTCGGTCGCCGAGATCGCGGCGCCATTCACCGTGTCGCAGCCGGCGATCTCGCGACACCTCAAGGTGCTCGAGGACGCG
>DASSCU010000055.1 GCA_035697485.1 Actinomycetota bacterium | reverse complement strand
GTCTGGAACTTCAGCCGAACCCTCGTGACCTCGCCCGGGTACGAGATCACCGTGTCCTTGAACCCGGCCTCCCACGGCTCCCGCCGCCTGGGGGAGCCGACCGTCTCGACGGGCTGCACGACCTCGCCGGCGTCGTCGAGGCGAAGGCCCTGCCGGTTCACGACCTGGAACTGCACCTCGTGGATGTGGATCGGGTGCGCGTCGGCGGTGGCGTTGTACAACTCCCAGACCTCGGTCGAGCCGAGCGCGGGGTTCTCCGTGATCGGGTCGTGCCACATCTTCGGCTTGAGCCGCCCGTCCCGCACCACGCCCAACAGCGCCTCCACGGGCGCGTCGTCGAAGCCCGTCGACATCTCCTCGATCAGCGACACCTTCCGCCTCGATCCGCCCGTGAGGTTCGTGATCGTTGGCAGCCTCAGGTGCTGGGGCGGGGTGGTCGTGTCCGGCGATGTCGCCGCCACGACGTCGAACCGCATGACCTGCCCGGTCGTGCCGGCATCGGAGGGCTCGAAGTCCTCGCCGGGCTCGCCACCGCCGAACGGCTCGTCGGGCCCGAGGTTCAGCAGGTGCACCTCGGTGCCGGCCGGCACGTCCGAGAAGTCGACGATCACGTCGGCCCGCTCGGCGAGCGCGAGCAGGATGTGCCCGTCCTCCACCTCGTTCAGGTCGATCGGCCGGGGCAGGAACCCCCCCTCGGTGCCGATCTGCCAGACCTTCACCCTCGGGTCGTCGAACTTCAGGATCAGGAACCGTGAGTCGCAGCCGTTCAGCAAGCGGAACCGGTAGCGCCGGCGCTCGGTCACCAGGCGCGGCCACGACCGACCGTTGACGACCATCACGTTGCCGAAGAACTCGGGATTCCAGATCGGCGACACGTCGGTCTCGGGGATGTACGGCCCCTCGATGCCGTCGAAGAACGCCCTCGAGTCCGGATAGAACAGCCGACCGTTCGTGTCGAAGGCTCGGTCCTGGATCACGATCGGAATCTCCCGATACTTCTTGTTCGCGCCGTCGCCCGCCCTGGGCGCGGGACCGGGAAGCGATGCCTTCGTGCCCGTGCGCGAGTCGAGCACCTCGTCGTCTGGACCGCCGCGGAGCAGCCAGAAGCCGGCGGGGCCGGCGTACACGTTGAGCCTCGTCATGCCCAGCGTGTGGTCGTGGTACCAGAGGGTCGAGGCGCGCTGGTCGTTGGGGTAGACGAAGGTCGCCGTCCCGCGCCGCCACCGGGTCATGTCGGCCGAGCCGAACCGACGCAGCCACTTCTTCGCGAAGAAGTCGTGCCAGGTGCCGACGCGCGCGAAGCCTTGCGGGATGTCGACCGCGTCAGGCAGGTACCACGCCTCGGCGTATCCGTCGCTCTCGTCGCCGACCTTCGCGGCGCCGTGCAGGTGCGTGACGATCGGCACGGGTCCCCGGTACGGGCCGGGGGTCGAGCGGAACTCCGGACGCGAGTCACGGCCGGCGTTCCCGCCCGGCGGGTTCGCCCAGTGCAGGGTCGGGTCGACCGGCAGCAGGTGGGGCAGGAACTTGCCGGCGCCGTCGACCAGCTCGTTGCGCCAGCGCACCGCCACGGGTCGCCGCCACTTCGCCTCGACCGTGAACGCGGGGTAGTTGAACGTGCCCGGGTGGTCGACCGATCCGTAGCTCCACACCGTCGTCTGCAGCCCCGGCACGATCTCCTGCCGGAACTGACGCACCGCGATGTCGTACCAGTCGACGTTCTTGCCACCCTTCACCGCCTTCACGCCGCTGCGAGGCATGACCGGAGGGATCACGAGATCGCGGACGAAGCGGTCGATGTCGTCGGGGTCGAGCGTGCCCCCTGGCGGGGGGTCGGCCCACGCGGGTCGGGCGAAGACGCCCGGGCGCAGCGCGATCGCGCCGCCGGCAGCGGCCGACATCTTCAGGAACGTCCTCCTGGTGACCATCGGAACCCCTTCCTGCCCGTCCTCATGCAAAGGCTGTCGGTCGTTCGGGCGAGCTGTTGTCGTTAGTAGATACCCAGACCGACGTCCTGCGCTAGAGGGCCTCAGGTCCCGAGGTCAGCGAGCCGGTCGGCGGTGTTTGTCACGCGGGCCCGAGCCTCCGTATCCTTGGCGTGCCGCAGACAGCAGGGGCGCTCACCGCGCGTAATCCCGATCACCGGGCACCTGCCGAGGCGAACGGAAGAGCGCAGCACCTGACGATGCGCGTCTCCGCTGTCTGCGGAGGCGCGT